>CAZBFS010000020.1:0-17107 GCA_964491215.1 uncultured Proteiniphilum sp. | reverse complement strand
TCTGGATCACCCTGAGGTGGGTGAGGTACTCCTGTCCGAAGGTCATCCAGAAGCGGGCACGCTTGAGGGTGGGGAAGTTTTTCACCAGCGACTCCAGCTCCTCGTGGAAGATCACATACGACTCTTTGGGTCCGATCTCGGGGTAATTGAGCGGCTTATGGATCTCGTGTGGTTCGGTTACCACCCATTCTCCATTATCCCAGTACTTCCCCTTCTGTGTCACCTCGCGGATATTGATCTCCGGGTTGAAGTTGGTGGCGAATGCTTTGCCATGATCTCCCGCGTTACAGTCTACGATATCGAGGTAATGGATCTCATCGAAATGGTGCTTGGCCGCATAGGCGGTGAAGATGCTGGTCACACCCGGATCGAAGCCGCAACCCAGGATGGCTGTGAGTCCCGCTTTCTCAAACTTATCCTTATAGGCCCATTGCCATTTATATTCAAATTTGGCCTCATCCTTCGGCTCGTAGTTGGCCGTATCCAGGTAGTGTACCCCTGCCTCGAGGCAGGCATCCATAATGGTCAGATCCTGGTAGGGGAGTGCCACGTTGATCACCAGCTCCGGCTTGAAATCGTTCATCAGCGATATCAGCTCCGGCACGTTGTCGGCATCCACCCTGGCGGTTTCGATGGTGACACCGGTACGACGTTTCACATCCTCCGCAATGGCATCACACTTGCTTTTGGTGCGGCTGGCCAGCATGATGCCGGTGAAGATATCGCTGTTTTGCGCCACCTTGTTGACCACTACCGTTCCCACGCCACCGGCGCCAATGATCAGTACTTTTCCCATAGATATAACTTTTTAATTGTATTGATGATTCATTTTCGGCAGACGATCTCGCTGTCTTGTGACAGTGAAGAGCTTCTGTTTGCCGCAGTCGGCACCTTACGGGATGTTGACTGCGGCTGTCTACAAATATACAATGATTCCGGGAAATGGAACCGGTTTCTCAACGAAAAAATGGAAGTTTTGACGCGAGGCCTTAATTTTGTATATTTGTCCTTTGTTAAAAATCAATTGCAAAACAATGAACGAAGAAAAGATTGATCAGATCTCCCGCTCCACCAACGCCATCAGTGAATGGAGCATCCAACTACTGACCAATGCCGGCATACCCGAAAACTGGGTGAAATTTATCAATCTGCTGCTTTTACTGATTGTGATGATCCTGTTGGTATTCATGGTTCAGTACCTCACGCGTCGCATCCTGAATGCTGTCCTGAACAGGTTCGCAAGGATAACCGGTATTGAGTTCCTGCGCCATCTCTCCGAGCGTCGCTTTCCCCATTACCTGGCGATGATCATCCCCTTCAGCCTGGTGAAAGGGTCGATCCCCATCATCTTCGATCTCTTCCCACGTATAATGGTGATGGCCGACAAGCTGGTGGATATCTTTCTCATCTTCTATGTGATATGGCTGCTCTCGTCGATCGTGAACGCCTTTGCAGACACGCTGCGCAGCAGGCCTAGCCTGGCCGACAAGCCGCTGGACAGTTATGTGCAGGTGGTGAAGATCATCCTTTATTGTATTGGTGTCATCATCCTCTTCTCCATCCTTACAGGACAAAAACCGGGTGTGATCCTCGGGGGATTGGGTGCCGCATCGGCCATTCTGATGCTGATCTTCAAGGATACCATACTCGGTTTCGTCGCCAGCATGCAGGTGTCGGCCAACGACATGGTACGGATTGGCGACTGGATCACCATGCCCAAGTATGGTGCCGACGGCGATGTGATCAAGATCACCCTCACCACGGTCAAGATCCGCAACTTCGATAAGACCATCACCACCATTCCCCCCTATTCATTGGTGTCGGACTCATTCCAGAACTGGCGTGGAATGGTGGAAACAGGAGGGCGGCGAGTTAAACGCAGCCTATATGTGAAACAGTCTACCATTCGTTTCTTCAGTGATGAAGAGGTGAAAGAGATGCAGAAAATCCAGGCCATAGCAGAGTACATTACCACACGGAGCCGTGAGATTGCAGCATACAATCAGCATACAGGTGCCGACAAGTCATTGGCGTTGAACGGCAGGAACCTCACCAACATGGGTCTCTTCCGTGAGTATGTTAAAAACTACCTGTCTCACCATCCCGATGTACACAAGGAGATGCTCCTGCTGGTGCGTCAGCTGCAACCCACCTCCAAGGGATTACCCCTGGAGCTCTATTTTTTTACCGCCACCACCATGTGGGCCAGGTATGAGGATATCACCTCCGACGTGTTCGATCATGTGACTGCCGCGGCAAAGTTTTTTGACCTCGAGCTTTTCGAGGATATCTCCAACCCTGTGAAATCTGCCAATATAAGGTTGGAATAATGTTCTGTAAATGTTTTGTTGGAGGCTTATCTGTGCCCGTTACATGGAGATGGAAAGGAATAGCACAGAAAAAGATGATATTATAAAATTAATTTTTATCTTTGCGCAGGGGAATCCTTTTCCCCATTAACCAAAGATTGTTAGATAAGAGCATGGTTGTCAATCTGTATGAATGAGTGATACTGACCACTTCCATACTCCAACCGATTTACACTTTATGAGTAGAATATACAGCGTGTTTACAGGTACCGGTAGTTATGTCCCGGCCCGACAGGTAAAGAATGAGGCTTTTCTTGCCAACCAGTTTTATGAATCCTCCGGTGAGAAGATCACCACACCCAATGAGTCGATCGTTCAGAAATTTGAGGAGATCACCACCATCTCCGAACGACGTTATGCCGAAGATAACCAGGTAACCTCAGACCTGGCACTGATCGCTGCCCAGCGGGCAATAGAGGATGCCGGTGTGGACAAGGAAGAGCTCGATTACATCATCTTTGCTCACAACTTCGGGGAGACAATGGAGGAGAACATGCGGATGGATGTAGTGCCATCGCTTGCCTCACGATTGAAACAGAAGCTGGCCATTGCCAACCCTTTCGCGGTAGCATATGACATCCTGTTCGGTTGTCCCGGGTGGGTACAGGCGGTGATCCAGGCCGACTATTACATCCGTTCCGGTGATGCGAAAAAAGTGCTGGTGGTGGGTGCCGATATCCTGTCGCGTGTGGCTGATCCACACGACCGCGACAGCATGATCTACGCCGACGGTGCAGGAGCAGCCATCATGGAGGGACGTGAGAGCAATACCCCACTCGGTATCCTAGGACACAACTCCCGTAGCGACGCACTGGACTACGTGCAGATGCTCCGAATGGGTTACTCTTACAATCCCGAGCTGGCAGAAAAGAAAGATTATTACCTGAAGATGCAGGGGCGTCGTCTTTACCAGTATGCACTGGAGAATGTGCCGAAGACCATCAAGGCGGGCCTTGACAAGTTGCAGCTCTCGGTCACCGACATCCGCAAGGTGCTGCTGCACCAGGCCAACGGTAAGATGGATGATGCCATCCTGCAACGTCTGTACAAATTGTACAACCTGAAAGAGGTGCCGGAGAGTGTCATGCCGATGACCATCTCATGGCTGGGCAACTCATCAGTGGCCACGGTGCCCACGCTGCTCGATCTTATCTCACGCGAGGAGATGGATGGTCACGATCTGAAGAGCGGTGATGTCATCGTCCTGGCTTCCGTGGGTGCCGGTATGAACATCAACAGCATCGTTTATCAGATTCCCTGATAAATCTCCTGCTCTGTACTATTTAGAGTTACAACCGTTCCACAAGCTTGTGGAGCGGTTTCCTTACTTTTGGCTGGTGTGCCAGCCTGTCCTCCCTGGCATCACGGTATCCGAGGGCGAGCATCAACACCGTCTCCTCCTCCTCTTCGTTGAGTGCCAGTAACCGGTTGAGCGCTTTCGGATTGAATCCTTCGATGGGGGTGGCATCGATCCCCAGCTGTGCCGCGGTGAAGGTGGCATATCCCAGTGCCAGGTAGGTCTGGTGTGTGGTCCAGCTGAAGGTGTTTATTTCCGGATTGTTGATCACTAAACGGATCTTCTCCCGATAACTGTTGATGTAGTCGTCACTTGAGTTCCTGGCACTTTTTAATTCACTCAGAAATTCTTCCACATAGGCTTCGTCCAGCTTTTTTTTCGCCTTGAAGATCAGCAGGTGTGAGCATTGTTGTAATACCACCTGGGGACAGGATTGTTCGAAGATCTGCTGTAACAGTTCCCTGTTTTCAGTAACGATAACCCTGTAGGGTTGTAATCCGTATGCCGAGGGTGCAAGACGGATCGCTTCGAGCAGCGTGTCGATCTCCTTCCCGGGGATCTTCTCACCGGTCATTCGTTTGGTGGCGTAGCGCCAGTTCAGTGATTCTATGATGTTCATAATAATGTACTATGTGAAACGGGCATATCAGCCCATATTGAGTTAAACCAGCCTGATGATAAAGGAACTGATTTGGAAAACCTAAAACAGACAGACATGGAAAAGGTTTACTGTTTAACTTTTCTTGTCAGACCAGGTGATACCCCTGGCTATGTAGCTCCGAAGCCCGGAAGAGGGCATACATCTCATCATTGAGCGGGTAGTCCCAGCAACCGAGGCTGTGGTGGATGTCGCCACCGAAGCCTGACTTGAACTTGTAAAGGCCATACATGGGGTGATGAGGGTCCGGGTTGGGTGAGATGCCGAACATGTCATACTCGGTACACCCCGCCTCCTGCGACTGGCAGATTGCTTCCCATTGCAGGGCATAGGGTGCCATCAGGTTACGCTGAGTTGATGAGGAGGCACCATAAAGATAAGAGCCACGGTTCCTCGTGATTACCAGGAATATGGCAGCCAGGGGTGTCTCATCTTTCCCGGCCACCAGCAGCCGCACATCGGCCGGAGAACGGGTGTCATCGGCACGTGCGGTGAGGACCGCTTCAAAATATCTCTTGTCGTTGAGCAGGAGATGGTTTCGTTCGGATGTCTCGCGATAGAGCTCATACCAGATATCCATCCCCTCCATCCCCATCGTACGTACCGTTACTCCCTTGCGGCGTGCCAGCCCTATGTTATAGCGGGTCTTCGGCTTCATCTTTTTCAGTAGTATCTCCCTGTCGCGGGTCAGATCCAGGAAGATGGTGTGGGAGGGGAGTATATTGGATGCAGCCTTCCGGAAGTTCCACTGTTGCGTGTTGTAGTTGAAGCGAAACTCCTGCGATGATTGTTCAGGTTCACCTCTCCAAATGCCATTCTCATCGAAATGATCCTCCTCTTTGGCCCAGTATGAGTCCCAGCAGAGATCGTATCGGATCATGATGCAGTTGTCGGGCAGGCAGGAGCGGATCGACTCCGACAGCTCTTCGAGAAAAAGACCCTGGAACTCATCGGCAGGCTCCAGCTCAGGACCGTAGGGGACATAGGCAACACAATGATCGCGGTCGATTTGCCGGAGGATGATCAACAGATCCGATTGAATCATCTCCCTCCCACCGGCTACTCCCTGCAGTACCGATGTGTCTGCCGCAAAATTGACGGCCATGGTGCCAGCCCCCAGTGATGATTTCACTTCGGACCAGAATGCCGTTTGTTGTAAAATGGGTGTGGCGTAAAGCTCATCAGTCTCTTTGGGACGAATGTTCGTTAACATACCTTCTGCATTTTAAACCTGTAAAGGTAGGCAATACTACCCGATTAAAAAAACAGATATGTGGTGCATTGCCGGGAGGCAGAGAGCGCACACCCTCTTATCGCTTCTCTTCGTGATCCCTGATACGTCTGATCTCTTCCAGCACCAGTGGGAAGGCGGGGAAGGTCATGCCGTGCCCGTAGCCCTGCAGCTCAAGCAGTCGGGACTGCCTGTGACCGGCAACCTTCATCATGCGTGCCAGGTAGCCGCCGGCAGAGTGTCCGGAGAGGAAGGCCGGTGAGACCGCCACCATGAATCCAGACCACCGTTGCGAAATCCGTTTTGTTGTTCGGGTAGGTGATGTCGAGCAGGCAACGCTCCCGGATGTATTTATCCTGCTGTTTCTTACTGCCTTCGTAATAGGGGATATCCTTGAGGGTTACATATGCTTCATCCTGCGAGTAGGAGGTGAGTGCAATTGTTATTAGCAGTAGCAGAGTTGGGATTGCTTTCATTGAATTGTAATGATTGATTTTGATTTGACATGAGATGAGGGGATCAGAACTGATCCGGCTCAGCTCTTGCGGCAGTGGCCGTGATGCTCCTGAAATCGCTGTCGAAGCGAGTGAGCATCATCTCAATCAGTTTCGTATGAAACATGGTATAAAGCTTAGTGGTGATGTGTTTACGGTCTTTGCGTTTCAGCAGTCCGAAACGCAGTTCGTTCTCATTAACCCATATCTGGGGTTTGAAATATGCTTCATTTTTCCATAACAGAGCCCCGTAGGTGAGTCGCCCGTCACTTGTTCGGGTCCATCTGTCTGCCTGTTTGTTGTCTATCGCTTCATAAATCTTATCGAGTAATAGATCAGGATGATCGGTTTGTATGATGATTGCCATTTGCTTGTTGTTTACCTTCCGTTTTTATATTGTTCAATTGCTTTCCTTACCGAGCCATGTAACAGCAGCAGGTTCTCTGCCTGTTCATAGTTCAATGAAAGTTCATCAACGATTATGCGTGTGCCCCTGTCCACCAGCTTCTGGTTGGTGAGCTGCATGTTCACCATACGGTTGCCCTTCACCCTGCCCAGTCTGATCATGGTGGCGGTGGTGATCATGTTGAGCACCATCTTCTGTGCCGTCCCCGATTTCATGCGTGTGCTGCCGGTCACGTACTCCGGTCCCACCAGCGGTTCAATCTTTATCTCAGCCTCTGCTGCCACTGGTGAACCGGGGTTGCAACTGATGGCGGCAGTGAGAATTCCCTTCTCACGGGCGCGACGGAGCGCACCGATCACGTAGGGGGTGGTACCTGAAGCGGCAATGCCCACCAGCACGTCATCCTTGCCTAACTTGTGTTCCATCAGATCCTCCCATCCCTTGTCGTCGTCATCCTCTGCATGCTCCACCGGGTTGCGCAGGGCCTCATCACCGCCCGCGATCAGGCCGATCACGTAGCTGTTGGGCATGCCAAAGGTTGGCGGTATCTCTGAGGCGTCGAGTACTCCCAGTCGTCCACTGCTGCCGGCACCCAGGTAGAAGAGACGGCCACCGCGTCGCATCCGTTCCACGACACCTTTGACCAGACACTCGATATCGGGGATGGTCTTCGCCACGGCCAGTGCCACCTTCTGGTCCTCTTCGTTGATCCCGGTTAGTATCTCATGTACCGTTTTTTTCTCCAGGTCGTTGTGATTCGATTCCTGTTCGGTAATTTTGATAAATGTCATTTCGATGTATGGTTTGGAAAATGGATATATGATTTTTTATTGTTGGTAATATCTGATCAAACCGGGCATGGGTGATTGCTCAATTTGCCCGATCGTTATTCCTTTTGTTGCAGCAACCTCTTTCAGGATATCTGCGAAATGCCAGGCGATGGAGCCGACAAAATGAACCTTAAGCTTCCTGTAATCATATTGCATCACATTTCGCTCGAAAAAATCGGAGAAGCCGCGGGTCAGGATAATTCTGATGCTTGAGTCATTACTGTTCTTGAGCAGGAAGGGGGCGAGACTGGCCAGGAAACGGTTGGGGTACGGCTCACTGTAGACCTTGTCGATGATCAGGGCGGGTGTGAGGTTATATTTCTCCAGTAGCTTTTCCCTCAATCCCGGCGTGAGCTGATTCTTAAGTGCATCGCCTACCAGCTCTCTGCCCAGTGCTGCACCGCTGCCCTCATCGCCCAGGATAAACCCGAGGGGTGATACCTGAAAAACTATCTCACTGCCACTCCATTCACAGGAGTTGCTGCCGGTACCCAGGATACAGGCAATGCCTGCCTCATCTCCGCAAAGGCTGTGTGCAGCAGCGATCAGATCGCTGTAAACATGGATATCTGCACTGGGAAATGATTGTTCTATGGCCATCCTCACGAGATCAGTTCTGCCCGGCATACATCCGGAGCCGTAGAAGTGGATTGAATCGATCTCCTTCTCCTTCATCAGCGGGTAGACCTGCAGACGGATCTCCTCAGCAATCTCCTCCCGGGTTTGATAGACCGGGCTGATACCGATTCCTGTAAAACGTTGCATGATCCCGCCATCGCGCGTCAGGCACCAGTCTGTCTTTGTGGCACCGCTGTCGGCAATCAGTATGTTTTTACTTGTGATTTTATGATTCATTGTTCTCAGTCTATTGTTCTATTAACCACTAACCGGCCTTTATAGTTTGATATAAATATTCTTTTTGTAGAGGATCTACCCGAACAGCCAGCAGAGGGTGGTGAAGAGCAGCGCGTATTGTTAACCATGATCATGCCCGCAATGATTCTTTCTTTTTCCCGAACTCCTTGTCCACCTTCAAGAAGGGAATCAGCAGCAGGGTGGGGATGGTGAGCAGCATGATCAGGATAAAGAAATGGTTGTATCCTAATTGCTCCTGTAGCCATCCTGCAGCCATGCCCGGGAGCATCATCCCGAGTGCCATGAAGCCGGTGCAGATGGAGTAGTGGGCTGTCTTGTGCTCACCCTGTGAGAAATAGATCAGATAGAGCATGTAGGCGGTGAACCCGAAGCCGTAGCCAAACTGTTCAATAGCCACCGCGATGTTCACCCAGAGGAAGCTGTCAGGCTGATAGTATGAGAGGAGGAGGTAGGCGGCATTGGGCAGGGTGATGGCCAGTGCCATGGGCCAGATCCAGTGCTTCAGCCCGTTGCGCGAGGCGACGATACCACCGATGATACCCCCCAGTGTGAGGGCGATCACACCCACGGTCCCAAATACCAGGCCTACCTCCTGCGTATTCAGTCCCAAGCCCCCTACCTCTCGGGCATCGAGCAGGAAAGGGGAGGCCAGCTTCACCAGCATCGCCTCGGCCAGCCGATACAGAAGAATAAAGGCAATCGCCAGGCCGATGCCCTTCTTTGTGAAGAATGATCTGAAGGTCTTCCCGAACTCTATCATCACCATCTTTGGGGTATGTGCTGCTTTACCGGTATCCTCCGCAGGATAGGGCAGGGCAAAGCGGTGATACGCCATGAAGGCGATAAAGAGCCCTGCCATCGTAAAGAAGGTGATGCTCCATGCAAGCGGTATTCTACCGGTTGATTTTTCAATAAATCCCGCCAAAATGATCAACAGACCCTGCCCGGCGATCATGGCCAGGCGGTAGAAGGTGCTGCGGATGCCCACGAAGTAGGATTGCTGCGAATCATCGAGCGCCAGCATGTAGAAGCCGTCGGCGGCGATGTCGTGCGTGGCGGAGCTGAAGGCCATCAGCCAGAAGAAAGCGAGTGATGACTGCAGGTAGAAGGGGGTGGGCAGTGTGAAGGCGATACCTGCCAGGCCGGCACCTATCAGCAGCTGCATGGCGACGATCCACCACCGTTTTGTTTTCAGGATATCGACAAAGGGGCTCCAGAACGGTTTGATCACCCAGGGGAGATAGAGCCAGCTGGTATAGAGGGCGATATCGGTGTTGGAGAGCCCGAACCGTTTGTACATGATCACCGAGACGGTCATCACTGCCACGTAGGGTAGTCCCTCGGCGAAGTAGAGGGTAGGTATCCAGCTCCAGGGGGAGCGCAATGCTTTCTTCATCCTGATGGTTGTTTAGTATTTCTTTTCGATTGCTGTGTCGGGGAAATAGTGTTGTAGAATCGCTTGGTGGTTCTGGCCCTTCTCCGCCATCATGGCTGCACCGATCTGACAGAGGCCGACGCCGTGACCCCAGCCGGCACCTGTGAGGGTAAAGCGCTGGGGAATACCTTCGTCGTTTTCCTTCTCCGTATCCACCACGAAGGCGGAGCTGTAGAGGTGTGAGGGGGAGAGGGTACGCCGTATCTCCAGCTCCTTGCCGATGGTCATCACCCGTTTGGTGCCGATGATCTTCAGCCGGATGATGCGCCCCGAAGTGCCCCGCTCCAGCGGTTGCAGGGCGATGATCTCACCGTAGTCGATGGCGGAACGCTCGCGGATGATGTTTGACAGCTCATCCTGTGTGTAGACCACCTTCCAGCGGTAGAAGTCGGCTGTCTCCCGGTCGTAGTCGTTCAACACCTGCCTGAGCACTATAGCATCCTGTGTGTTGCAGTAGGCGGGAGGAGCGGAGCGGATCCACTCCTCGGCGTTCTCTTCCACTGTCAGGTCGGGAAGGGGGATATCCCCGGGGTTATCTGCTTTGGCCTGCAGGTAGGGATGGGTGATCGGTTCCCATACGTTCTCGAAGGCTTCCATGATGCCGCCGCAGCATTTCGAGTAGCGGGCATCGCAGATGGTATGGTTGTAAGTGATCACACAGCCGCGAGTCTCGTCAATCACCCTGTTCGCCAGCGTTGTCGTTTGTCGGGTGATGCCCTGATAGCGCTGGCAGTGATCGTCGGCACAGACATGGAAGCGGGCGTGATCCTCACGGTCGTACCAGCGGATGATCGCGGTGGGGGTGACAATGGAGGTCTGGTAGTCGCTCTTGATCTCTCTGTTCTTCTCTATCTGTGCCAGCAGCCAGCTGCGGGAGATAACGGCATGTGCCTTCAGCAGCTCTTCGGAGCTGGTGGCGCTCATTTCGGAGGAGATCACACTCTTGAGGTAATCCTCCAGCGGTACGATATTGATGGCGGTGATGCCCTTTTGTTCCGCGATGATCTTCAACCCTCCCTGAAAACGCTGGTTCTCCCTGCGCTCCCAGTGAAAGTTCACTCCGATGATAACCTCTTTCAGTTCGAAGGTGTCCCGGTGCGGATGCTCCGGTTCAAAGGTGAGTTCATACAGCTTTTCTCCCTGAAAACTGATTCCTTCTGTATTGTATTCCACCATGTAATCCCCCGCAGGATAGAGCTTGCCGTTCCTTATATATGTGGCAAGCAGTGAAAACCGGATGATGGCTTGTTCCAGCAGAATCCCTACTTCTATCAGCGGCTCGTTCCCATTAATTTCTTTCTTGCCTGTAGCTCCCATGTCCTGATCCGGTCTTTGTAAAGGTTGTGTGCATTCATGCTGTCTATATCGAGCGAGGCGTCGCTGTTCTCCTCCCATCGACGGCAGAGATAAAGGATGTCATAGATCCGCCCGATCTGGTAACGGCGTGAGATATTGAGTCCGAGGGCATAATCCTCACCGTAACTGGTATTGGGCAGTTTAATCTCACGCAACACCGGTGTGTAGAAGGCGCGGGGTGCACCCAGTCCGTTGATGCGCAGGGCATTATTGCGTCCGTTGTCAGGTGTCCATTCCCGGTGGTCGATAATACCGGGAGGTATCATCTCCATCCCGAAGTCGGTCATCTGGTAGCTGCCCACCACCATGGCACAGTTCTGTGCGTAGAAGGCATCGACGATCTTCTGCAGGGTATCACTGCCGCTGTAAACATCGTCGCTGTCGAGCTGCACGGCGAACATGCCGCACTGGGGGTGATGCACCCCCATGTTCCAGCACCCGCCGATGCCCAGGTCCTCCCGTTGCGGGATGAGATGGATCAGCCGCTTATCCTCCTGAAACTCGCCGATCGCTTCGGTGGTGCCGTCGGTTGAATGGTTGTCTACCACGATCAGGTTGAAGGGGAAACTGGTCTGTTGCATCAACACTGATGAGATGGCATCCCGGATAGTTTTGATTCGGTTGCGTACCGGTATGATCACCGATGCCTCGTAAGTGAATTCACCCCTGTCGAACACAATGGGTTCGAACGTGGGTTCCAGCCAACCGCCCACATCCTTTAGATGCTCCGTGCAGGCCTGTTCCATCTCGATCTGCCGCTCTCGGTTTTTGGGATCGACGTAATCGAAGATCCGCTGGCCTGATGCCCGGTTATCCTCCTCAATCTCGGTGTAGAGATACTCACTGATGTGCACCAACGGATGCTTCTGCGACACTTTCAGTCTGAGGTCATAGAGTCCGGCAAAGCGGTAGCTGTCATCCTTCATCCTCCCTGCTGCTTTCTTCAGCGCTTTTGTGTTGTAGAGGAGCAGTGAGCCGAAGTTGAAATCGTCGCGCAGGCTCCCCTCCTGGTAGTCAATCACAGGATGGTTGTTTTTCATCCCGTTGAAGATGGCCCAATAGTCGGAGTAAACCATTCCTGCACTGCTATCTTCCGCTATGCGGGTCATCCGTTCCAGTGCGAAGTAACCTGGCTGCAACAGGGTTGACTTCTGACAGATGAGCGTGTAGGGAGCCGTGGCATGCTGTGCGATTTTCTTCACGGTAGCGCTGCTCTGCATACTGTCGATGGTGATGTTGTGACACCCATCGATCGTTTCTCCGATCCCTTCGGGGGTAAGCAGGAAGATTTTGCCGACCGACTCCGTTTTTTTGAGTTCATCCACGGTTTTCCTCGCCTGTTTAGGCTCCGTGAAGAGGAGGAATGTGTCTATCATCTTCATACCCTTCTCTTTCTTTTTATTGAATGCTTCTGGATAGAGTGAGAAACGTATAGTCACAGGGATGGGATTCATCCGCCGTATGGCTTTCCTTATCGGTGATTTTCCACTCATCGGTATTGATGTCTGGGAAGAAGGTATCGGCATCATGGAAAACGTGATGTATACGGGTGAGGTATAGTGTTTCTGCCAGATAAAGTGAAGATCGGTAGAGCATCCCTCCGCCAATGATAAAAGCCTGTTCATCATCTTTACAGTGTGAAAGTGCCTCTTCAATGGAACGGACAACGAGACAGCCGGGGAAGTTATCAGCGCTTGCGGAGGAGATCACAATATTGGTGCGGTTGGGCAGTGCTCCCATGGGCAGCGACTCGTAGGTCTTTCGGCCCATGATTACCGTATGCCCGGAGGTGATCTGCTTGAAATGTTTCAGGTCGTTGGGCAGATAACAGAGCAGGTTGCCATTGTGTCCAATAGCGTTCTGCTCGTCCAGGGCCGCTATCAATGCGATGGGTGGATATTTTGTCTTCAGGCTCATATCGCTACCTCTCCTTTAATATGCGGGTGGGGGTCATAGCCTGTCATCTCAAAATCCTCATACCGGAAACTGAAGATATCCTTTACATCGGGGTTGATCTTCATCTGTGGAAGCGCTCTGGGCTCACGGCTCAGCTGAAGCTTCACCTGTTCAAGATGGTTGCGGTAGATGTGTGCATCACCGAAGGTGTGGACGAAATCTCCTTCCTGCAGCCCGGTCACCTGCGCCATCATCTTTAACAACAGTGCATAGGAGGCAATGTTGAACGGTACGCCAAGGAAGATATCGGCACTGCGTTGGTAAAGCTGCAGGCTTAGCTTGCCTTCCGCAACGTAAAACTGAAAGAAGGCATGGCAGGGAGGCAGATGCATGTTGGGTATGTCGGCTACGTTCCAGGAGCTTACGATGATGCGCCGCGAGTCGGGATTGCTTTTCAGGGTCTCCACCACCTCGCTGATCTGATCAATGTGACCACCGTTGTAATCGGGCCAGGAGCGCCACTGGTAGCCATAGATATGCCCCAAGTCGCCATCCTCACCGGCCCATTCGTTCCAGATGCGTACACCATGGTCATTGAGGTATTTGATATTGGTGTCACCCTTCAGGAACCAGAGCAGTTCATGGATGATCGACTTGAGGTGGAGCTTTTTAGTGGTCAGCACCGGAAAGCCATCGCTCATCGGAAAACGGCTCTGGTGGCCGAATATGCTGATGGTGCCAGTGCCGGTGCGGTCCTCTTTTTCCACTCCCTCATCGAGCACCCGTTGCAATAAATCGAGATATTGTTTCATCTTTCGCTATGTCTGGGTATTGATATCAGACAAAAATAGCTTTTTTTTTGGTGAAAACAACCAATTGAGAAGCCCTATTTGTAACTCTGCCAAATCGGTTTTAAATCCCTGAAAAGTGGTATGGGGTGTTATTCCTCATCCTGAATCATTGAGCTGGAAAAAGAATGAAATATCAAATTAATCGATACTTTTGAATAAATAATAACTAAATAATTACCCGTATGAATCTTTCTGAATTGTTAAATAGTGCAGTGGGTCAGGCCATTGTGCAAAACGTATCCGGTCAGCTCGGTGTCAATAAGCAACAAGCCTCAAGTGCCGTGAGCATGGCTATCCCCGCCATTCTGGCCGGTATGAACCGCAATGTGCAGTCGCAGGATGGAGCTGTCAGCCTCAACAACGCGCTGGAATCAAAGCATGATGGCTCTCTGCTCGATAACTTGTCCGGGATGCTGCAGGGTCACACATCGGAAATGAAGTCTGACGGTGACGGAATTCTGGGGCATGTGTTCGGTAACAATCGTACAGTCGTGGAGCAGGGTATCGCAAAAAAGTCTGGCATCAGCATGGACAAAATCGGTCCGCTGCTGGCAATAGTAGCACCTATTGTGATGGCCTACCTGGGTAAAGAGAAGCGACAGACCAATACCGCTGCCGGTGGTCTGGGCGATCTGCTTGGGGGGCTACTGGGCGGTGCCACACAGCAACAAAGCCGTTCCGGAGGTGGTTTGATGGATATGCTGGGAGGCATCCTGGATAAGGATGGCGACGGCAACCCGCTGAATGATCTGCTGGGAGGTTTTTTGGGTGGAAAAAGATAGCCCCCCTGCATTCCAACAGATATGTGAAGTCCGCTTACAGCGGACTTTTTTATTATTGAAAACAAACTTTTCTTTTCAATTTTTGTTTTCAATTAAACGAAGCACATTTTTTCGTGTCATACGAAAAACAATGTTAAGTGCACATATTAAATGGATGAAAAATGAAAAAGCAACTGATTTTATTCGCGCTATCGGCCCTTGTTCTTCTTTTTGCGGGCTACGGATGTTCCGATGATGATTATCTGTCTGATCGTGAGATTCAACAAATGATTGATGAATCATTGAACGGGCAATGGCAAGTCATACCTGTAGATATCAATGGAGGTGACTGGCAGTGGCATGAAGATGAGGTCGAAGCATATTACTGGGCTGAGGTTGAACTTCCGGAATTAAAAGATTATATTTTCGATGATGGGGTCGCACTCGCCTATTACAATTTCAATGAGAACTCCAAAACGGTATTGCCCTATGTGAAGACCACGATTGCAGGAAATGGCATTCCTTTCACCGAAACCTACAGTTGTGATTTTACCTTGGGCAATCCCTCCACAGCCACCTTCTTCCTGGAAGCATCTGATGCCGGTAGATACGACGGCAATCCTCCGGGAGCACAATTTAAAATTGTTCTAATCTATTAATTGTTCATATAGGGGTAGTGCATCTGCCACCACGAAGGAGCTGCCGCCGATGAAGATGAGGTCATTTTCATCGGCGTTCATTATGGCTTCAGCTACTGCTTCCACCACGCTTCCAAAGGTCTCACCCATCAATCCCTGCGCTGCTGCCAGTTCCTGCAGCAGATGTTCATCCAGTGCACGCTCAACCGATGCACGGGTGAAGTAATAACGACCCTCTTTGGGCAACAGTGAAAGAACGGATCCGGTATCTTTATCGTTCGCCATCCCGAACACCATGTGCAATCTGTTGTGTTGTTCCGATTTCAGCTGTTCCATCGCATCCCGCAGACCATGTGCATTGTGGGCAATATCACAGATGATCTTCGGACTCTCCTGCAGCTGCTGCCAGCGTCCCCGCAAACCGGTAAGGGAGATCACATCAGTGAATCCCCGGTATATCGCATCGTGTGGAATGGTTAGTCCCTGTTCCATTAAAAACGTTAATGCGGTGAGCACGGTACGTGTGTTTTTTTTCTGTGCGAACCCACCCAGTTCGCTAATCAGTGATGGGTATTCGCGAGTTTGATATATCCAGCGCTCACCCGCTCTCACAGCGGATAGGTCGACGATTGCCTCCTCCGCAAACCGGATGGGTGCATTGACAGATGCCGTCCTGTTGCGGAACACCATTTCCACCTCCTGATCTCCTTTTTCACCGATCACCACCGGTACACCCGGTTTGATGATGCCCGCTTTTTCTGTCGCGATCTGGGGGAGGGTATCACCCAGGAATTTCATATGATCAAGGCCGATGTTGGTGATCACGCTGAGCAGAGGGGTGATGATGTTGGTGCTGTCGAGCCGTCCCCCCAGTCCTGTTTCTATTATGGCGATATCAACCTTTTGTTTGGCAAACCAGAGGAATGCCATCTCCATGGTCAGCTCAAAGAAGGAGGGCATCACCGGTTCAAACTGCTCCCGGTACTGTTCCGTGAAATCAATTACAAACGATTTATCAATCATTTCACCGTTGACGCGTATCCGTTCGCGGAAGTCGGTCAGGTGGGGAGAGGTGTAGAGACCGACCCTGTAACCCGACTCCTGGAGGATGGCGGCCAGCAGGTGAGAGGTAGATCCCTTGCCGTTGGTTCCGGCCACATGGATGGTTTTATAGTGTCGGTGAGGGTGTCCGAAGATGCGGTCCAGGGCCAGGCTGTTGTCCAAGCCCACCTTGTAGGCTCTTTCTCCGATCCGCTGGTATTCGGGCATCTGGTTATAGAGGTAATCGAGTGTCTCTTCGTAGTTCATAAGCGATGCAATGATGCTGGTTGGATACAAAAATAAGCGTTTCGGGGTTACCGAAACGCCTGTTTGAAAAAGATTTGTAGCCTGAGGTCAATTTTTCAGGGGCAGTACCGAGTACTGGCGTGAGTAACGCAGCTGCTGGTCCACATAGTTCTCGTTATAGGAGATGGTGACATTGGTCACGTTGCCCTTATCGTCGGTCTCCAGCTTGTAGACCGGGTTGACGAATCCCTTGTAGGGTGCCAGGTTGAGCGCCTCATAGCGGGCGAGCACCTCATCATGCAGTTTGGGGTCTACCTTCACGCCATATGTTTCCACCAGCTGTTTGCCGGCTTCGAAGTCGCCTTCCGACTTGATGCGCTGTACCTCCGCCAGCAGCTCACCGAAGAGGGAGCGCAGCTTCTCGTAGTCGTTGACCACCACGTAGGTTTTGCCCTCCTGTTGGGTCAGCTCCACTACCTTCTCCTCTTTGCCTTTCTCGATCACCCATCGGGAGATGAGCGCCCTGTTGCGCATATGTGCCTGTTCAATATCTTTCCCCGGCTGGATACGGGTGAGCTGTGTCATTGCCCCGTTCATGATGTAAGAGTAGTACTCAGCCTTGTAGGCATCGCTGTCGGGCAGTAGTCCCAGCTCCACCAGCTTGGGGTCGGCCAGGTAGTAGAGTGCGAACAGGTCGGCACGTGTCTCCTCCAGCGGTGAGC
>CAZBFS010000019.1:0-17460 GCA_964491215.1 uncultured Proteiniphilum sp. | reverse complement strand
AGCAGGCCCCCCCGGGCAAGCAGATGGGCCATGCCGGCGCCATCATCTCCAGCGGTTCTGGCACCGCCGCCGAGAAGATCGCCGCCTTCGAGGCTGTCGGCGTACCGGTGGCAAAGGAGCCGAGCCAGATTCCCGACCTGCTCAGAAGCAGCAGATAAACGCAAGCATCCGGAGCGACATCAAACAAATGATAACGCCCCTTCGGAGGGACATTCGCAAGACATGGGCCTCTGCCACTCTAATAAAATTGGGAGAGGCTCGGAAGAGGCTATAGAGGGGCTTTGGAGGGGCACAAGACATGGACCGGCCCAACCCTTGCGTCATTGGTTTGAAAAGCGTACAATCGAGGTGGCAACAGCAAAAAGCTTCTTCACACTTTCAGGAAGATCCTGTTCTTGTAGAGAAAATAAAGAAAACCCCAGACACACAACAGATAAAAGAGTGCACTGACAAATGGCTGGATCACCTCGGGGGTTATGGCAATGATGGCTCCAAACAGAAGCTCTCTCACTTTGTGAAAGTCAATGATTTTGTGTTGTACCAGATAGATCGTGATGGAGTTTAAACCAATCACGACAAAATAGAAACTCCATTTCTTGTAACCCAATACGTCGATGATCAGGTAGAAGAGCCCCAGCAAAACCAAGCTGAGCCCACCGGCGAACAACACGAAGGAGCTTGTCCACAGAATCTTGTTGATTGGGAAGAGGAGTCCCCAGAGGAGCCCCCCCCCAATTGAAGCACATCCGGCAGCCATTAACCAGAAGCTTTTCCTGATCGGTTTGATTTGCTGCTTTTCTGATTTCAAGAAACGACCGGCCAAAACTCCCATCAATGCAGTTCCCACAGCGGGGATGGTGCTCAGTATCCCCTCGGCCTCCAGTACATTGTCCATGTAGAGGCGCCCGGGCAACAGCAACCTGTCCAGGAAGCCGGAGAGGTTCCCTTCAGGGGTCAACACCCCGGCTCCATGTCCCGGTACTGGGACGTACAACATCAACAAACAATACCCTGTCAGCAGGGAGAAGAGCCAGATGACCTGCCCCCGGAGGGAGCTGTTCAGGTAGATCATCGCAGCGATGAACCACGCCACACCAATGCGTCCCAGGACGCTGGCAAAACGCATCTGTCCGATCTCGGAAGTGAAGACGCCGTTGTATAACATCCCCAGCACAACAAGCAGAAGCATGCGTTTCAGGGCATGCAGATAGATGCTTTTTCTGGATGTGCCGTTTTGCAATCTCTTTGAGAATGAATAAGGCATTGAGACACCCGCTAGAAAGAGGAACAACGGGAAAATCATATCATAAAACGCAAAACCGTTCCACTCAACATGTTTCATTTGATTGTTCAACCACTCAAAGAAGGGCCATCCGGTCAGGGTTGCCAACGCATAGACAACTTTCTGTCCCCCGGTGATCCAAAACATGTCGAATCCCCTGAGGGCATCGAGTGAGTGCAACCGTTCCGGTTTTCGCGCTGCTGGATTGTTCATGGTAATCGTCTTTTCAATTTGCCTCACGGGATAGAAGCTCGAGCATTGCCTCAGCATACCTTTTACCCATCATCCGTTGAGAGGCTGCATCAAAATGAATGAAATCAGGGTTGGAGGTGAGATCACCTGCAGGGACCAGAGCTGCGTTGTGATCTTCCTTCACTACCCGGTGAATGATTGTATTGATTTCGCTCCAGCCCTTGCGCATGGATTCACTTTTCGGGAAGGAAGCCAGCTCACCTACCACAATGGGCAACCGGCTGTCGCTTGAAACTAAACGCATCAGATAAAAGAGCGTCTTCAGGTTGCACGCATATTGCGGCAGTTTTTCGGGTGTGGCATCACTCTCGCCCTGATGCCAGAGAATGCCCTTTAGGGTTCCATGCTCCTTCGCCAGGTTGATCTTTTCTACCAGGTTGCTGCGCAGGTTGACCCCGTTGAAGGTTGAATCATTCAGCCAGTAACCAATTGAGCTACCCCCCACAGCAGTGGGCAGCAAGGCGATCACAACATCCTCGTTTACCTCCTCCAGCAGTTTTTTCGCAAAGGAGAGCCCCCCATCCAAACCGGTCAGTTTGGGTTGGTAAAAATGCAACGGTTCCTTGGCCAGGATCCATTCATTCTGCGCATTGATCGTAAGGATTCGCTCGTGAGCGATCGTATCTTCGGGTGCCACCAATCCTCTGCCGGCCATGTTCGATTGTCCTGCCATGATAAAGATCCAAAGGTTCTTCTTGTCAGGCATCTGTTGAACCGGAATCTCTTGTTTCGGGAAGAACTGGGTGCGTAAATCGGTCGCCAGATCTTCCGCATCGAGGTGAAAATGAATCCCCTCCAGGCGCCATCTTTTCTTCATCTCCACAAGCGATTTGCTAAAACGGCTGAACGATTTACAATCGGCATGGGTCCACCCTACTTCCGCATAGGCTGCCAAACGGGGGAAAACCTGGTTTTCCATCTGTTCCACGGCGGGGATCCACTCACTCCACATCTGGGTGCCCAAGCCGAGGATCAGAGAGTGATACTTGGGGTCCAAGCCTTCCGGGATGGGATCGAAGTGATATGACCTGGAGAGAGGCAACCGCTCGTATGTATAATCCAGATAAGTGTCCCAATGGTTTGAATTGACCACACTGTATCCTTTCCGAACCGCATCACTGATCAGGTTGATGTCTCCTTTCCAGAAATGGACGATGGCAGAGGAGGCCAGTTTCTGAGCTACCTTGGTTTCAGTATCGCTCCGTTCGTCATGGATGTCATCGCCCATAATTTCGTTCCATCCCATCATACGTTTACCCTTGCGGTCGATGAAGTTTGATATCAGATTGGTGAAATATATCTGCAAATCAACCGGTGAGTGCAGATCGTTGGCACGCATGAACTGTTGCACTTTGTCGGATCTCTCCCAAGGCCCGAAGTTCACCTCATCCCCCCCGATATGGATGATTTCACCCGGAAAGAGTGCCATCACCTCTTCCAGCACATCCTGCAGGAACTGCACCACCCTTGTATCGGAAATATTGAAAGAATCTTCCATTTTCCCAAAGATCACCGAGACATCGGTTGTGGTGCCCATAGATCCCAGCCAGGGGTAGGCTGCGATGGCCGCCATAGCGTGGCCCGGCATCTCTATTTCGGGTACGATGGTGATGTGCCTGTCGGCCGCATATTGAATGATCTCCTTGATCTCCTCCTGAGTATAAAAACCTTCGTGAGGCACTCCTGTTCTGCCCTCGCTGCGTCGGGCCGTTTGGGTATCCTTTCTTTTTGCACCCACCTGGGTGAGAAGGGGATATTTTTTAATCTCAATACGCCAACCCTGATCGTCCGTCAGGTGCCAGTGGAAGGTGTTCATCTTCAGCCGTGCCATCTCATCCAGCATTTTAAAGAGCGTCTCTTTGCCCTTGAAGTGTCGCGCCTCATCGAGCATGAACGATCGCCATGGAAATCGCGGTTGATCTACAACCTCCACCCTGTCAATCTCTACTGTGTGTCGGCTGGATGATTCAAAATCGACCGGCAGCAGTTGCCTGAGGGTCTGTATCCCGTAAAAGATCCCCGCGGGAGTAGCCGCACGAATCAGGATGTGATCACTGTTGGTTGAAAGCAGATACCCCTCCTCCCCCAATTGAGAGATAGAGGCATCATCGAGCTGCAGTTCAATTGTGGTGCAGGGGATGCCCTGGGGAGCGTTGTTGCTGAACCCTTTTTTAAGGATGTCAGCCAGGTAGTCAGCTTCAAATCGAATTGCATCGGCAGCCACGATGGTGAAGTTGGCCGACAAGGTGAGGGACCCCTCCCCGGGGATGATCTGGGCAGGATAAGGGATGATTTGATTCGGCACTGACGGGGAAGCGAAAAGCGTCACCGAGAGAAAAAGGAAAATGAGCGTAAACTGTTTCACTTGCAATTATTTTTTACTTACAGCGACCATTCTGTGGTAGGTCTCCACAAGATCCAGACGGCGAAACTGATTCTGTGCTTCAATTTCACGGTCATGCAGAAACCCTTTTTGAAGTTTGCAAAACCGGTCGTCGAGCTCTTTTGAATATCGGATCAACGCTTCCATCTGGGGAAGAAGTTCTTTCGCAAGGTCGCGGTTAAATTTCTCAGAGTTGTAAATCGCCTTCATCTCTTTGAATTCCAGATAGAACGCACGCAGGTCGATCATCAGCAAGAAGTGTGCGAACTCCTTCATGTTACTTTTCGGGGTCAACTGGTAGAGGATCGACCTGGCTTTAGCCGTTTCCTGCTGTAGGTCAGCGATTGAGAGGCTCGTAACCGGTTTGCCTTCGCGAATCAACTCCTGAGGGGTGAACAACGCCTCCTTGAATCGCTGGCTTTCATCGCTGGTAAATCCGAACCTGTCAGTTGCGTATTGAACGATGAATTCTTCCGGCTGAAGGGGTTCACGCTGTTTCAACGCTTCGGCAAAGGAGGCGACCAGTATGCGAAAACCGGATAAAGGATAATTGTTGCGTATCTGCAACATATCCATCACCTCGTAATTGACATCCCAGGTGAACCCGTACAAGCCGGATGTGGACCAGGAGGTCATCACCATCCCTTTATATCCGGCTTTGCGGGCATAGGGAATGAAATCCCGCTGGTTGTTGAAATGCTTTTCCCATTCAGTCAGATACCAGTTATCGGGATGGCTGCGGATGGCAGGTGACCCCCAGAATTGCAATCCCTGATTTTGCAGCGCACCGATATCGCCGAAGTGATTTGTTTTCCACCCGTAGTTCCAATCGATGAAAATGGTCTCCTTGGGTAGTTCGCCTGCCGCATCGGGATGTTTGAGCAGGATATCGGCCCACATCACAGGAGTCTTACCCATCTCAATGATAATGCCCGTAATCATCGTCATATAATCGACGAACAATTTCGATTTACCCTCTTTTGCGGCTTTGAGCGAACAATCGGCACAGTGTCCGAGCAGGTAGGTCTCATCCCCGCCGATATGAATGTATTGGGAGGGGTGCAAAGAAGCCATGTCGCGGAACAGCTCAACAAACAGGAGGCTGTCGCCCTCTGTTTCGAGCGGACATATCTGTGAGATATCCTTCCTGTCTTCTTTGAGATGAGCGTATCGCTCATTCCGCAAGATATACTCCACGTGGCCAAAGCACTGCTGCAACGGAATCACATCGATCCCCAGCGTGTTGCAATGGGCGATGAACTGCTTCACCTCATCGCGGGTATAGGCATATTGGTTGGAAATAACTGCATGATTTTGGTACGGATAAGATGCTTCCCATTCCATCACGAGGGTATTGATCCCGAAGTCGGCCAATTCCGTTGCAAAGGCATGCAGCGCCTGGGGTGTCATTACCTGAATGCGCAGATCGAGGTGAAATCCTTTCACATCGAAATCTTTGTGCTGTGCAGTGAGACCGTGTGGCTGTAGTGCAAGAAACAGCAAGATCACAAGGAGTGATTGGATGTTCAAATGGTGTGTATGTCTCATATTATTGTATGATTTCAAATGTTTTGTCTGTTTGTTTGCCGAAAGCGGAGAATGCCACCCCCTTCTTGTGGGCAAACAACATGTGAACTGCCGGTTGATGCTTTGTTTTCAGCTTCAGGGCGGCACCCTTGTCGGAGCTGAATTTTTGCAGTATCACCTCCTGCTCATCCTGAGGGGTGAAGAGCATAAAGGAATGGAGATCACCTTCAGCCTTAATTTTATAAGTTGCCATAGGAGCTCTTTCCGTTTTCCCATTCACGGCAATCAGTCCCTCGGTGAGTTGTAGATTGTCGACAAGGGTCAGATCTGCGGGAATACAGTGAATGGCTTCCCTGTTGTGGATTGTGAGAATCTTCTCTCCGCTAACGGAAACATCTGTCCGGTCGAAGTGAAACAGGATCTCATAGTCATGGCTCCCGGCAGCCTTGAAATAATCATAGAGCACCAGGTATTTTTGGTGTACCAGTACCAGTGAACGGTACCATTCAACCGATCCGTTTACCTCTTCAGATGCAGGGGAATGCATTCGGAGAAAGGTGTAGTCATGCTGTTGTTCAAAATCAACAATCTGGTTGTCGGTTTCTCTCTTGGCAGCCCATAGAATGTCGGCAGAGGTGGCAGCATCTGATTTCCCGTCAATGATCACCGTGTTGTGTGCTTTCGTTGTCCGGTACCAGGATACAAGAAGGGGGTCATCATAATTGCAGCAACCGCTGTCCCGTAATACCGAACTCCCTTTGTACCAGAAGTTGAAGGCCAAGCGTCCGGCATGCATATGTGCACCGATAGACTTTGCAGGGTTGGCCAGCAGATACCAGTCCGCATCATCTCTGACAATCCCGATCTGTGTGTCTGCGAACAACTGGCTCCTGTTCTGTTGAGAAAGTGGTTGTGTGAGGAGCGTTGAGAGTGTTGCTACAATAGGTACTACTGGCATCTCATACGAATCATTCACCACGGGCATGGTATCATCGGGTTGTTTCACCCGGACAAGATAATCGCGCATCTTGTACAGCAGCGATTCAATGCCGGCAGGAAGGGCGATGTTGTTTGCAGTGCAAAGGAGGTAGGCATCTCTGAAGATATGAGCTTCAAAGGGATAATAACCAAACATCTGCTCCACATTGCCCCCATCGGGGTAGAATGCATGGTGGATGTGGTGCTCCAGGATTCGTTGCGCCGTTGTGAGAAGCTCCTTGGCATGGGGCAAACCAGGGAAGAGCGCTCCCACATACAACATTGCCAGCGCACCGTGTGCCTGATGGTTGAACTCGTTCAGTTTCTGCTCGCCGAAGTGCTCCAGCAGCACAGTGGAATGGTTCTGCAAGATACCGGCGATGAACTCTTTGTCGTTTCGCGAGAGTTGATCTTCGCCCAGGAAGTAGAGCCATGACAAGTGGATGCAACGCCATGCAATTTGCATGTCCGTCCAGTTATATCGTGTTTTGCCCTCTAGTGCCAGTTGCGAATTTTCACGATACCATGTACGCGTGAAAGCAAGTGCATAATCGAGATAATGTTTCTCTTTTGTGAGGTAATAGATCCTGGCAAAACTGGGGATGAAATACAACCGGGCAAGCCAGACACTCTTTTCGAGCTCAAGTTTTTCAAACCGGATCCAATCAATGGGGTCGCCATAGACCTGTTGTAGTATTCCGTTTTGAATTTTCTCCACAATCAGAGCATCCTTTTCCGTGTTGAGAATCTCCATCTGGATGAATTTGCCCCCCTGATCTTTTGGGATGTAATCTCCCACATCATACTGTCTCAGGTAATGGGTAAACGGAAAGGTCCCAGTTTTATCGCAGAGGGGGTGTTCCCCGTTGATCAGATTCTGCTGACGAGGTACAAAAGGATATGCCTTTTGGCTTAAGGCATATCCCATTGTTCCCGTAAAGATTGTTTTTAAGAATAATCTTTTATCCATACTTTATTGACTCAGAAAGACTACATCATCCACCACATGAAGGGTGCCATTTGTAGCTTCCAGGTTAGAGGTGATGATGGTCCATTGCTTCTTGGTACCCTGGTTGATCAGCCCCTGATAATTGGTGCTTCGTGACAGGTACATGACAATACCGCTTTCTGTTTGGTAGACAACCGGTTCATTCGGGTTCTTGAATTCGTCAGGGTTGGAAAAGTTTACTTTCCCCTTAACCAAATGATACTTCAGTGCACTTTGCAGTTGCTCCACCGGAATCTCCTGCACGGATGCATACTTGTTGGCGGTGAGATATTTTTTCCAGGCGTTGTTTCTGGGCAAGATGTAGGTGTATCCCTTCTCCTGGGAGTAATAATCCTGCATCGCAGCCCTGGTGATCGCTTCAGCCATTGTAGACATGATATCGCTCCTCTCCTGAATAAACTCCCACGCAGTCATATTCAAATTGGGGTTGGTGGGGCTGGGTTGGTACTCGAAGTTGTCTTGAATTTCACAACGAGTGAAAACAGTAATCAACAAGAGTGTCATCATTGCCAACCTCATGTGAATTTTGGGTGCTATTTTTTTCATTGGTTCCACGTTTTAAATCTGTTAATTGTAATAGTCGTTTTGCACCAGGTTGGGATTCTTCCGCAAACTGTTGATAGAGATGGGCCATACCAGATTTCGTTCGTCACTGAGCCCGTTGATGGGTTGCATCGTAGCAATTGCTTTACCGGTACGCACCAGGTCAAACCAACGGTGTCCTTCAAAACAAAGCTCAATGGAGCGTTCATGCAGGATAGCCGTTTCCAGATCACCATACATCGCTTCTGCAGCGGCAACTGTTTCAAATTCAACCAATCCGGCGCGTCTCCTGATGGTATTGAGTAACCCAAGAGCGATGAGTTGGTTCTGCGCGCCGCCTTTTTTGTTAAAGGCCTCGGCACGTAACAGCATGATATCTGCCAGACGCATCAACACGATGTTCTGTTTTGAAGGGGTGGGATCTTCGTCGTTGAGTCCCTTGCCGAGAAACTTCCAGATGGCCTTGGGATCAGTCAGGGTCACGTCATAGACATAGTCTATTCTTTTGTCCCCATCCTCGTAAGAAGATTTAAACTTCTCCGAAGGGGTGAAGATTGCATAAGATCCAATGGCATACAACACACGCAGTGAGTTGGTTTCATTTTCATCGTAGGCGACCTCAAAAATCGATTCAGCGGAGTAGCTGTTGGTGAAGATCTTACCCCAGTCATCCATGTTCGTCACAAGTGAATACAGCGGGTTGTTCAACACCAGCGAAGATGCTCCAATAGCCTCATCATACTTGTGCTGCCACATGTAAACATGGGTGAGCAGTGCATTTGCAGATCCCTTGGTAAACATGATCCTGTCACGGTCATTTCCAAACTTATCCCGACAGTTCTGGGTGGCATAGATCAAATCTTCTTCAATGGCTGCAAGCACCAGTTGCTTGTCGGTTCTGGAGATGAAAATATCCTGTTCGATAGATTGATACGGTTCGAGAATCAGTGGTACATCTCCCCATATTCTCACCAGATAGAAGTATGCCAGGGCTCTGAGTGCACGTGCCTCTCCCACAAGTTGTGTACCTGTTTCGTTGCCCTCTTCAAAGATTTCGGGAATATACTTGATGGCATAATTGGCCCTGTTGATCATGTCGTAGAGCGCCCCCCAATAGGCAGAAGCAATTGATTCGTCGAGGTTGTTCTGCAACAACTGCATTCCTTCACCCGACTGGGCTGTCTGAACATTGTCTGCCCTTTCTTCACCCCAATAGGCGAAGTTGGTTCTGAAAACCGACTGGGCTGCATCGTATATGCCGTAAACTCCTGCCTGTGCATCGCTTGTAGTTTTGTAAAATCCGTCAGCTGAGAAGCTGCTTATAGGTTCCTTGTCAAGCAGATCACTACAAGAAAAGAACGAAATGGCAAGGATGATGAGTCCTATAAATTTGATACTTTTCATAGTTTATTCTTTTAAAAATTAATGTTCAATCCAAATACAAACGTACGACTGTGTGGGTAGGAACCATCGTCTACTCCGACACGCAAACCACTGAATGAACTCACATCCGGGTCGTAAGCTGTATAGTGTGTCCAGGTAATGAGGTTCTCACCTGTAACGTAGAGCTGCAAACCTTCGAGGAAGATTTTGCCAGCCATTCTCTTTGGAAGATCGTATGCCAGGGTTACATTCTTCAATCGCATGTAAGAGCCATCTTCAATCCAGCGATCAGAGACACGAAGGTACTCATTTCTCAAAGGGTCGTTTCGAATGGGACGCGGAAAATCAGTGATGTCTCCCTGTTTTCTCCACCGGTGCAATGCATCGGTTGATACATTGTTGTATGCAAAGACCCAGTTGCGCATCATATTCAGGTTGCTGTATATGTCATTACCATAAGAGAACTGCAGGAAAAAATTCAGTGTGAAGTTCTTGTAGGCAAAATCATTGTTCAAGCCGCCCGTAAACAGGGGTTGTGCATTCCCGATGATCTGTTTATCCTGGTCGTCGATGATTTTGTCGCCATTCAGATCATCCCAGATGGGATCTCCCCCACGGAATACCTTACCGTTGGCAGACCCATATTTCACCTGCTGGGTATTGTCCTCATCACGGGCATAGACACCTAAGAATTTCCAGCCGTAGAATGTGCCGATTGGTTCATCCACCTTCAGGATATGGTATGTACCGTTTTGAATGAAACCATTGGTTAAGATATTCTCCGGGAGGCTGATAATTTTGTTTCTGTTCATCCCAATATTGAAATTTGTGGACCACCTGAACTTACCTGTAAGGTTCTGTGTGGTTATCGCAAACTCAAGTCCCCTGTTGCGAATTTCACCAATGTTCTGGCTGATGGAACCAAACCCGGTGGTCTCAGGGATGGGTACATTGAACAAGAGATCGGTGGTATTCTTCTGGTAGGCATCAGCTGTCAGGTAGATGCGTCCGTTAAAAAGCGAAAGGTCAATCCCTGCATTGTACTGAGTAGTTGTTTCCCAGGAGAGGTTTTTATTGGGCATCGCCGTGGGTGTTGCACCGGAGTAATCGAGATACTTGGCATTCAAACTGAACTCACCCTGTGACACATAATTGCCGATTGATTCATTACCCGTCTGTCCCACGCTAAACCTCAGTTTACCATCCTCGAGATTCTTCATGTTTTTGAAGAGTGATTCATCGGAAAAGCGCCATGCAAATGATGCAGAGGGGAAAGTACCCCATTTCTTTTCCTTACCAAAGCGGGAGGAGCCGTCAGCTCTCATGGTAGCCTGCAAGAGGTATCTGCCAAGATAGTCATAGCCTACACGTCCGAACACCGACATCAGGCTGTGCTCATAGGTTCCATTGACACTCTGCCCCGAAATAGTACCGGCACCATTCAGCGTGCGGATATTGTCGCTTGCAAAGAACTGACCATCTAAACCGGTCGTTTCAGTCTTCCATTCCTGCTGGCTAAAACCACCCAGGATTGAAACGTTATGACGATCCTGAAAGGTGCGGCTGTATGTCAAATAGTTTTCGTTGGCCCAAGTGAGATTCTGGGTAGCACGTACTGCACCGGAATTCCATCCTTCTCTGTAATCGACCGTTGTGGGGTAGAATTCATCCTCTTTCATGGTGATGAAGTCAAGGCTCACGTTCGTCTTAAATCGCAAATCCTTGAGGATCTCCCACTCAACATATTGATTTCCGATGATTCTGTTGGTGGTGTTCAAGTGGGTTGCCTCATTTGCCAGCCCCACCGGGTTTCGTTTACCATTGAAATAATTGATGGGTGAGCCATCAGGATAAGTGAGTGAATAGACAGGAGGCCTGACCAGGATGGATTGCACCAAGCTATGGTTGCCGGTACCCCCGGCATTGATCCTGTTGTTCTTACCGTGCGTAAAGGAGACACTGTAACCGGCATTCACTTTCTCGGTGATCTTAAAGTCGGTATTCAGCCTTGATGTGATTCTTTTGTAGTTAGAGTTGAGTAAGATCCCATCCTGATCAAGGAAAGAACTGCTTAAAGAATATCTGGCAGCCTGATTTCCACCGATGACCGATATGCCGGCTTGTTTCTGGAAAGCCGTGCGGTACATCACCTCCTGCCAGTCCACATCGCCGTTGTTCATGGGGTTGAGTGAGTCAATGGCAGTCCAGTGTGGTTGGGAGGGGTTCACGGCATTGTTATAAGCATCCAGGTTCTTGTAGGTATCAATGATGATGTCACGCCACTGTGTGGCATTGAGCACACTCAGTTTCCGGGTGATGGTGCTGATACCTGTGTAGAGATTGACGTTGATCTGCGCCTTGCCTTCTTTCCCTCTTTTGGTGGTGATCAACACAACACCGTTCGCAGCCCTTGATCCGTAGATTGCCGTTGAAGAGCCATCCTTCAGGATCTCGATCGATTCGATGTCCTGCGGATTGATGTCGGCCAACGGGTTAAGACCATGAGAATCATATCCATTCAATTGAGACAGCGAGTTGGATTCGACCGGCACCCCGTCAATCACATACAAAGGTTCATTGCCGGAATTTAATGTAGATTGACCGCGTACTGTTACCGAAATCCCATCCCCCGGGGCTCCGGAGTTGGAGACGACCTGTACGCCGGATGCACGCCCTTGGAGGGCAGACATCACATTCTTCACCGGGGTATTTTGCAGGCTTTCATTGCTGATGGTTGCGATGGAACCGGATATATCTCTTTTTTTCATGCTTCCGTATCCAATCACCACCAGTTCATCGAGCTCACTCACCTCTTCAGTCAGCGTGACAATTAAATTGCGTAAAGGACCATTCACGACATGCTCATAGGGTGTGTAGCCCAAGAACGAGAATTCAAGCTTTGCGCCACTCGACAGGACAGAGATCATAAAATGTCCATCGATATCGGTCACCACACCGTTGGTGGTTCCAATTTCTTTTACCGTAGCTCCCGGTATTGGTTCACCCAACTGGTCTGTAACCGTTCCGGAAACCTCAATTTTTTGTTGGTTTATTCCATTGACCTCAGGGGTTACTGCCGGTTCTGCGGCATTGAGTGAAGTCAGTGCGTGGGTCAACAGCAGCCCTAACAGGAGCAAACCTTTTTTTCATTGGTGTCATCTTTAATTTCATAGGTTTCTTTTTTTATTCATTTCAGGTCATAGAAGTTAGATTGGTTTCTTGTTCGATTCTTAAATCATCACAAAGATACCTGCCCAGAATTCGTAAAAATTACACAAAAACGTAATTAACCTCTCAAAAAGCGCAATCTTATCACAGATCAATCAACGATGCACTCTCCTTCTCCAGATAAAGGAATGCATTGTTTTTTGTTCTCAAGATGGTGGCCGGACACACTTCAGAGATGGGATTCTTCAAAGTATTACGGATCGCCTCCGCTTTCAATTTGGTGGGCACAATACAAAACAGATAATCAGCTTTCAGAAGAGAGGGAATTGTAAGTGTAAATGCTTTTTGAGGCACCTCCTCGAGATGCCTGAAACACTTGTCATTGACCTGTTGCTGTCGGCTGGCGTGATCCAGATTCACGATTTTCACCGGATAGGGATCATTGAAATCTGCAACCGGGGGATCATTGAAAGCAATGTGGCCGTTTTCGCCGATTCCAAGGCAGACAATGTCTACCTTATACTGTTTAAGTTTATCGCCATAGCGATTGCATTCACCTTCAGGATCTGAAGTCGTTCCATCGATGTAATGCACACTTTTAAATGGAACTTTACCGAAGATGCGTTCTTTCAGGAAATTACCGAACGCCTGAGGGGCATCTTTATCTAAACCAATGTATTCATCCATGTGAAATGCATTGATTCTATCCCAGGAAATTGAGGGCTCCTTAACCAGATGTCTCAAAAAATCATCCTGAGAAGGAGCAGCTGCAAAGATCATGTTGACTTCATCCTTCTCCTTCAAAAGCTGTTTGATACAAGATGAGACATCGTTCGCTGCAGCCCTGCCCATTGTCTTTCTATCTTGAAAAACATTTACTTGCAATTGTTCTCTCCTGAATGTTGAGAGCGGTGCGTTAGTTTTTGTATATGACATTTCCATCAATGATTGTGTGTGAAACATTTATATTCTCATCAAACAGTACCAGATCGGCATCCTTTCCCTTTGAAATTGATCCCTTGTGCTGATCCAGGCGCATGATACGGGCCGGTGTTAGGGTCATCATCCGTACCGCCTCCACCAGCGGTACCCCTGCGACCTGCATCATGGTTCTTACCAGGCGGTCTGTGGTGGCAACACTCCCTGCGAAAGCAGTCCGGTCGGGTAACTTGGCAACCCCGTCTTCGATAATCACCTTCTGTCCTTTCTCCAAGCTTCCCAAGATAGACTCCCCGTCGGGCATGCCGGCGCCCCGCATGGAATCGGTGCAGAGCGCGGTCCTGTCGGGCCCCTTGAACTTGTATACAAACTGCAACAGCGATTTGGGAAGATGCACCCCATCGGCAATGATCTCCACATCCATCCCATCGATCAGGTAGGCTGCCTCCACCACGCCGGCATAGCGGAAAGCATTTCTCCGGGTGATGGTAGACATGCCGGAATAGAGGTGGGTGGCAAGTGTAAAGCCGGCGTCGTATGCATCGAGCACCTCTTCGTAAATGGCATCGGAGTGGGCTACGGCTGTGAGGATGTTGCGTTCCCTGAGTACTTTGGCGAATTGGAGCGCTCCAGGCAACTCTGGTGCCAGGCTCCAGCGCACGATGTCGTCTGAAGCAGCCAGAATGGCGTTGTATTCCTCCGGTTCCGGGTTCCTCAGATACTTGGGATCCTGCGCCCCCCGCTGGTTATAGGCAAAATAGGGCCCTTCGAGATGAAGCCCAATAAACTTGGCTCCCTTACTGTTGCGCTTCACCGCCTCCTTGTAGATCCCAAAGGTCTTAAAGAGCTCATCGGTTGTACTGGTTAGCGTTGTCGGCAGCAATGCGGTCGTGCCGAACCGGGCATGCGTTTTGGCAGCACCCAGGTAGGCCTCTACCGTACCATCCATGAAATCATGGCCACCCCCGCCATGGGTATGAATGTCGATGAAGCCGGATGAGACATACTTGTTGGATGCATCGATCACCTCATCTGTGTCGGCAGGGACAAATGCCCCCTTGTCCGTGATATCGGCAATCGTTCCGTTTTCTATCACTACGGTAAGGTTTTCTACTATCTTGTCCGGAAAAACCACTTTTCCGTTTTGAATAATCAATCGATTTTTCATAAATGGAATTATTTGGTGCCGAAGTCAATTCAAATGAGATATGCCTTTGACACGATGATAGGGAATAATTATATGGTTGCTCTCTTCCAGGATTTGATTCTGTAACCCCAGGTGGCATACCAGACGATATAGGAGAAACAGGGAATCAGCACACCGTACGCACGTTTCATCGCCTCAAACGAGGAGAGAGATGGATTCATTTCTACGAATGCATTGTAGACAATCGGCATGATCGCGCTACCGCACAACGCCATCACAAGGAAGGCGGAACCAAGGTTGGTATGCTTTCCCAACCCATTGATGGCCAAGGGCCAAATGCCTGCATAGAGCAAAGCATTGGGCAGCCCCATCAACACGAGATACCAGAGCGAGATGTCGGTGGTCATGCCCAACAGGTGAACGGTGCCGCCGGTGGTGATGATCAACACCGAGAGGATCAGGTTAATCATAGAACTGACCAGAAGAGCATTACGCTGTTTGATATATTTCGGGATCAACGCGATGCCCAGGAAGTAACCGAAGAAGGTGAGCAGCATCGTGTAGGAGGGAATGTTTTGTGCCGGACCGGCAAGGCTCTCTCCCATTGTACCGGCAAACTGGATGCTGGTACCCAGTGCAATCATCTGGGTACCGATGTGAAAAAACATCGCCAGCACCCCCAGGATTAGTGCCGGGTACTGCAAGATATGCTTTTTCGAACTCTCATCCTCTGCGGAGCGTTTGTTTACAACAGAGGGATCCAGCTCAGGCAGCGGAGAGTATCTCACGATGATTCCGAAGAGGAACAGCGCGATGGCTAAAATCAGATAAGGGGTCATCACACCCTTTATCAACGTATCCAGTGTTGCCTCAAGTGATTCACCGGTGTAGACACCGGCTTCAATCTCCTGCATCAATACCCTGTCGGATTCCCTGATGACCACGGATGCAAAGATCAGGTTGGCAATCACGCCTGCCAGCTTGTTGCCGGTACCCACCATGCTCATTCTCTTGGCGGCACTGTCGATGGGGCCCACTATTGTCACGTAAGGGTTGGCGGCGGATTGCAGAATGGCCAGTCCCACACCCAGCAAGAAGAGTCCCAGCAGAAACAGCTGATAGGTTCTCCAGTAGGCAGCGGGAACAAAAAGCAATGCCCCCAATGCCATACACCAGAGTCCATACATCATCCCACGCTTGTATCCAATCTTGTTGAGCAGCATTGAAGAGGGTATCGCCATAATGAGATAAGCGATATAGAAAGCAAAGGTCACCAGATAGGACTGGAAATTGGACAACTGAAGGGTCAATTGGAAATAGGGGATCAGGATGGTGTTGACCCATGAAACCAATCCAAATATAAAGAAAAGGAGAGCCAGGATGATCATCGACTTGATCGTGGTATTTTTATCCTGTACATTGGGAATTGGGTTAGGAGTGTTCATGTGAGCATTATTAAATCATTACAAAGTAATCTCTCTTGGCAAGCGATTCTACAAAAATAGCCCACAGATGATTGAATAATGCTTCAAAAACGTAATCCTGTTTTCAAAAAACGATCAATTAAACAGAAAGCCATCCCTTATGGCGTTTCAACTCATTTTCTTGCGGTATTCAGCAGGAGTTGCTCCTTTTATTTTTTTGAAGATACGGGAGATGTTCTTGCAGTCGTTGAATCCGGACTCCAAAGCCAGATCGAACAGGGTTCGATTGGTAGTTAACAACAAATGGGCAAAATATTCAATCCTGCAGTTCAGTATAAACTGATAGATGGAGGTACCCATTTCCTCTTTAAATTTCACCTCCAGGTTTCGTCTGGAAAAGGGAACCATTTCAGAAAAATCTTCGATTTTAATCTCGGTGGTAAAATGATCTTCAATGTAATTGACCACTTTTGATATATACTCGTTAGAAATATTGTACTTTTCGGTTGATCTTCTCAGTTCAAATCTTTTGGGTTCAATGACAACGTTAAATGGCTCAAGCCGCTCTCTGTTCATCAATCGATCAATCAATCTACCCACTTCATACCCTCCTTTCTCCACATCGAGTACGATGGAGGAAATAGGGGGATCGGAGAGGTTGCAGATCAGTTCGTCGTTGTCAACACCCAACAGTGCAATATCCTGTGGAATACGGATGTCATTGATCTTACAATTCTCTGAAACCTGGAGCGCAAAACTGTCGTCGCAGGCAAAAAGACCTACCGGCTTGGGGAGCGAAAGCAGCCATTCGTCGAGTCTCAGTAGGGCACTACTCCACTGATCACCATTCAGATTTTCACTCTCAAAATAGTAATAGTTGCCTCCGAACCTTTTCACTTCACGCATGAAACCCTCAGCCCTTTCGCGTGACCAAACGACATCCTTGTTTCCATAGAAGGCAAAATTTCTGAATCGTCTCTTGATAAAAAACCTGGCAGCCATCGTACCGGTACCAATATAATCACCTGTCAGGTTGGAGAAGTAAGGGCTTCTTTCCTTGTAATTTTGCAATACGATTGGTATCCCTAAACTCTCCAGCAGATTGGTTCCTTCATGGTCCCATCTTGCTACAATGGCATCTGCCTTCCAATCTTTCGCCCATTGAATGATCCCCTCTTTTCCGTAGAGTGTTTTATAATAATCTGGCAAACGATAGAATATCCAGGGTCCATGCTCCTTTGAATACTGAATCAACCCCTTGAGTATGCGACGGCTAAACTCACTTGAATAATCAACCAAAAGCAGAATCCTTTTCATGGTGAACACTCAATTAACGTACATTAAATGGGAACTATCCTCAAATATACAATAAATGAGTCCGCTCTGAAAACCTCATTTTTTCAAAATGCTGAAAAATTCAGGTTC
>CAZBFS010000018.1:9801-17821 GCA_964491215.1 uncultured Proteiniphilum sp. | reverse complement strand
GCGGTGAAGCTGATCTCCGTCGGCTCCTCGAAGATGATGCCGTCCGCCTCGAAGCGGTTGGAGAAGGAGAAGCTCCCCATACCCTCTTCTCCCCAGAAGCGGATGATACACTCGCCGTTACCCTCCAGGAAGGCGGTCTCCACCGAGTCGGAGAGACGGTTGACAGTTGCCTTGTCGGGTGAGCAGGATAGACGGTCGATTACCAGCAGCACCTCCTCTGCCGGTGGCAGCTGCTTCTGTTCCAGCAGCTCATCGATGCGGTAGAACTGCTCCCCCACATCCACACGGCTGAACCCCTCTTTCATCAGGATATCGAGCTGTTCCCGCAGGTTACGTCCGTTGCGCAGCTGGATGGAGGAGAGCACCGCCATCCGTGTGCCGGGGCGGTATTCGTTCATCTTATCCACCACATCCTGCACGTAGTGCCGCTTCACCTCCTGACCGGATACCGGTGAGAGCGTTCTGCCGATACGTGCATAGAGCAGTCGCAGGTACTCGTAGATCTCAGTCGAGGTGCCCACCGTGGAACGGGGGTTGCGTGAGGTGGTCTTCTGTTCGATGGCGATGGCAGGTGGTATGCCTCTGATCTGATCACACTCCGGTTTGTTCATCCTCCCCAGGAACTGACGGGCATATGCCGAGAGGCTCTCCACGTAGCGTCGCTGACCCTCTGCATAGAGGGTGTCGAAGGCGAGTGAGGACTTGCCGGAGCCTGAGAGTCCGGTGATGACGGTGAAACTGTTACGGGGGATGGTTACGTCTATGTTCTTGAGGTTGTTCACCCGTGCACCGATGATCTCGATCTGTTTGCGATTGCTCATACCACTGTTTTATAACCAGCAAAGATAATCACTTTGCAGGCTTCAAAAAAGAAAGAAAGGTCCAAATAAATCAAATATTTTTATTTATTTTTGTACATGACAGGGGTGATTCATGTTTCGCACTCCATGTACGAAATCCATAAAGTAACTCCAATGACAGACTTTATCTCCGAATTGCAGCATGAATTTGCATTGCCGTTTACCAACCCGGTTCTCATCTTTGCCATTCTACTGACGATTGTTCTGTTGGCACCCATCCTGCTCAAACGGATCAATGTGCCCAGTATCATTGGATTGATCGTTGCCGGTGTGCTGATCGGTCCCCACGGTCTCAACTGGATCGACAACACCCATGGCGGCGTGGAGATGTTTTCCTCCATCGGTCTTCTTTATATCATGTTCATCGTGGGCCTGGAACTGGATCTGGGTGAGTTCATTGAGAACAAGAACAAGAGCCTTCTTTTTGGCTTCTACACCTTTATCATCCCTCTCGTCATAGGCTACCCTGTCTGCTACTATCTGCTGGGTTATGATGCCAACGCCAGCTTTCTCACTGCCAGCATGTTCTCCACTCATACGCTGGTGGCCTACCCCATCGTGAGTCGCCTGGGTGTTGCACGTAACCAGGCGGTGGCCATCACCGTGGGGGGTACTATTCTGACCGATACTGCCGTGCTGATTATCCTGGCAATTGTATTGTCTGGCAGCAACGGAGGCCTTAATTACAGCTTCTTACTGAAACTGCTGATCTCACTGGCTCTTTTCTCCGCCATTATCTTTCTGGTGGTGCCCCGCATCGCACGTTGGTTCTTCCAGTACTCCGAGTCGGAGAAGTACTCCAACTACATCTTCGTGATGCTGATCGTCTTCGCCTCCGGCTTCATGGTGGAACTGGGCGGCATTGAACCGATCATCGGTGCCTTTGCCGCGGGACTTGCCCTCAACCGTCTGATACCTCACTCCTCCGCGTTGATGAACCGGATCGAGTTTTTTGGCAACGCTCTCTTTATCCCTGTCTTTCTCATCTCGGTGGGTATGTTGGTCGATGTGTCCGTAGTCTTCCAGGGATCACGTACACTTGTTGTGGCTGCATCACTCACTCTGGCTGCACTGACCGGTAAATGGCTTGCTGCATGGGCTACCCAGAAGAGCTTTCGATTCTCTGTTACACAGCGCAGGTTGATTTACGGACTCAGCAGCTCCCATGCTGCGGCTACCCTGGCTGTCATCATCGTGGGTTACAGAGCCGGTATCATCGATGAGTACATCCTCAACGGCACCATCATCCTGATCCTGATCACTTGTATCGTCGCATCGGTCTACACACAACGGGCGGCAAAGAAGATTGCCCTCAGCGAGGAGAATGAACCGCTCACACCCTCCTCCATGGGTGAGTTTGCGCAGGAGAAGATACTGGTGCCCATCGCCAACCCCTCCCATATCGGTCACCACGTGGAGCTGGCGTTGCTGTTAAAAGATAAGAAGTCAGTCAATCCCATCTCCCTGCTGGGGGTGGTCCCCAACAACCGGGAGGCGGAGAAGAATATCGTCAGCTTCCGTAAGAAGTTACAGGAGTTTGTCTCTTCGGCCAAGGCTGCCGAGGTGAACGTGGATATCATCACCACCATCGATCACAACCCTGCCGACGGTATTGTGCGTACCGCCCGCGAGACCATGTCGGACGTAGTGATTATGGGGTGGCCCGGCAAGGCCGGGCTGTGGGACAAGCTGCTGGGTGAGAAAATTGACCTGGTGGTGAAGAACATGGACAAGAACCTGTTCGTCTGTCACATTGAACAGAGCCTGATCACACACAAGCGGATCGTGGTGATCTCTCCCCCCTCAGCCGAGAAGGAGGATGGATTCGGGAAATGGGTCGACAAGGTGGCTACACTCTCCACTGAGCTCTCCATACCGGTGCTGCACCTGGGACATCCAGAAACGCAGCAGGTGATGTCCGGCTACAAGAGGGCTGCTAACTTCACCTACCAACCGTTTACCGACTGGGACAACCCGCTCTCCTGCGGTGACCGGATCCGGAAGGATGACATGGTAATCCTCATCTCCGCACATGTGGGTTACATCTCTCATATCCCCATTATGGAGAGCCTTCCCACCCGTATGGAGAACCGTTTCCCCAACCACAGCCGCATCGTGGTTTATCCCAAGCAGCAACCGGCCGACCAGCTGCTGGGCAGTGATGACTTTATTTTTATTCCCTGATACAATCGTTTTCCAATTAATGATGAGAAGAATCTTCCTGCTATCAGCTTCCCTGTTTCTGCTGTTTTTCTTAGCCGCCTGCGGCAGTGCACGCCGCCTGCCGTCGGGTACAGCCGTTGACACACCCAAACGGGAGTTTCGCGGTGCCTGGATACAGACCGTGGGCCAATCGCGTTACCGTCAGATGAACAGTGCCGCCATGAAGCATTACCTGAGCGAGATGGTCCGTAAACTCGATGAGGCAGGCATCAACGCGGTGATCTTCCAGGTGCGTCCCGAAGCCGATGCCTTCTATCGTTCCGGGCTGGAGCCCTGGAGCCGTTTCCTTACCGGTGAACAGGGAAAGGCTCCCGACGACCCCACCTTCGATCCGCTGGCGTTCCTCATTGATGCGTGTCATCAGCGGGGGATGGAGCTGCATGCCTGGCTCAACCCCTATAGGGTGAAGAGCAGCCTGGAAAGCAGCCTCTACCCCGGGCATCTCTATCACCGCCAGCCGGAGCGGTTCCTGCAGTATGGCAACCAGCTTTTCTTCGACCCGGGCCTGCCGGAGAACAGAGGGTTCATCTGTGAGGTGGTGCGCGACATCGTCACCCGCTACGAGGTGGATGCCATCCATATGGATGATTACTTCTATCCGTACCCCATCGCCGGCACTCCCTTTCCCGATGATGAGAGTTTCAATGCATATGCCGCCTCACAGGGTTTTACCGCCGTGCAACGTGGCGATTGGCGACGTAACAATGTGAATCTGCTGATACAACAGATCAAGTATACCATCGCGGGAACAAAGCCCTGGGTGCGCTTTGGCATCAGCCCCTTTGGTATCTACCGCAACAGGCGCAGTGACCCGCAGGGGAGCGATACCAACGGACTGCAGAACTACGATGACCTCTATGCCGATATCCGTCTCTGGGTGGAGAAAGGATGGATCGACTACAACCTGCCGCAGCTCTACTGGGAGAGAGGGCATGCTGCTGCCGACTACAGCACGTTGTTGCAGTGGTGGAACGACCACAACCATGGTCAGCATCTCTACATCGGGCAGGACCTGAAGCGCAGCATTGACAGACAGGAGTTGCAGACCAAGATCCGCATGACACGTGAGATGCCGCAGGTGCACGGCAACTGTTACTGGTACGGTTACCAGATACTGGAGAACGCGCTGGGGGCTGCCGACTCGCTGCACCGGGAGTTACACCGCACCAAAGCGCTGATCCCGACCTATACCCATCTGCATCAGGGACGGCCGGACCGTGTGAAGAGGCTCACCGAAGTTTTTACCGAAGATATGCATTTCCTCACCTGGGAGCACCAGAGGGAGCCGATGCAGCCCGAACGGGCGCAGAAGTTCGTTGTCTATCGTTTCCGTAGAGGGGAGAAAATCGATATCGACCGGGCGACTCATCTGTTGAGTGTCACACCCGATAATTTCTTCATCCTCCCCTATGAGGGGGGTGAGAAACGCTATACTTATGTGGTGACCGCACTTGATGCCTTCGGCAACGAATCGAAAGAGAAGAAGATCAACGTGAAACTGTGAAGCATAAATTCGCTATCTTTGTAGCAGAATAATCCAAACAACTAGAATGACTGAACCCCAACAATATCCGTTGATTGCCAAAACAATGGCGGAACTGGAAGATGTGCTGGCCGAAGAACTGATCGCGCTGGGCGCCGACAATGTGGAGCTGGGCACGCGAATGGTCTCCTTCACCGGTGACAAGGCGTTGATGTATAAGGCCAACATCCACTGCCGCACAGCACTGCGAATCCTGAAGCCGATCCATTCGTTCAAAGCGGAGAATGCTGATGAGGTTTATACAGCTCTGAAAGAGGTGAACTGGGAGGATTATCTCTCCCTGAACAACACCTTCTCCATTGATGCGGTTGTCTACTCGCATATCTTCAATCACTCCAAGTTCGTTGCCTATCGCGTGAAGGATGCCATCGCCGACTGGTTTATGGAGCGTTACGATAAACGGCCTTCGGTGAGCCTCACCAACCCGGATATGGTGTTTAACATTCATATCTCACACAATAAATGCACCCTGTCACTCGACAGCTCGGGCGAGTCGCTCCACAAACGCGGTTACCGGGTGGCACAGACCGAAGCACCAATCAGTGAGGTGCTGGCTGCCGGTATGATCCTCAAGTCGGGATGGCGCGGTGAGAGCACGCTGGTAGACCCCATGTGCGGATCGGGTACCATCCTGATCGAGGCGGCCATGATCGCCCTGGGCATCCCTCCGGGTATTCACCGTCAGCACTTCGCCTTTGAGCGGTGGAAAGATTTCGACCAGGAGCTCTTCAGCCATGTCTACAACGATGATTCGGGGGCAAAGGAGTTCAAACACCGCATCATTGGCTCCGATAGTTCACCTGCGGCAATCTCCATCGCTGAGCGTAACATCAAGAATGCAGGACTGAAAAACCATATCGAATTGAGTGTGAAGCCATTTCAACAGTATTCCGAGCCCCCCGCAAACGAAGGGGTGGTGATCACCAACCCTCCCTATGGAGAGCGAATCAAGGTGGAGGAGCTGGAAGAGCTCTATGGGATGATCGGTGAGCGGTTGAAACACAATTTTACAGGGTTTAACGCCTATATCCTCAGTTACCGCAAGGAGTCATTCGATGCCATCGGACTAAAACATACCCGCCGTTTCTTCCTCTACAATGGATCGCTGGAGTGTGAGATGCGTGAGTATGAGATCTTCTCCGGCAAACGACGGGAGCTGTCGCGTGAGGAGCGTTCACGCAACAGAAACGACGATGCCTTTCTGAAGGAACGCAACTCCAGGGAGGGCTACCGCCGGTCGAGACGGGAAGAACGTGAAGGAGGGGAGGCTGCTCCGGGTGGGTCTGATAGGCGCTCATTCGATCCGGACCGTAAGCCTGCAGGTCGCTCATCGGGTGGAGGGAGTACTGGTAGACGATCTTTTGGCGCTGATGATAAACCGAAGGATTTTCAGAAGAAGCTGTACCGTAAAAGAGAAGATGGTTCATCCCACGATCAGAAAGGCGATGGTGCAAAGAAAGAGTTGCGGCTGCGTCGCTCACCCGGTAAGAGAGGTGATAAACAGTAGTTGTCCTCACACAACACTTACCAAATACCCGGCATCGGAATTCTTTCCGATGCCGTTTTTTTTACCGCTGCACGGTCAATCTTGCCGCTGCCGGTGAGGGGAATCGACTCCACAACAATGATCAGCTGTGGTTGCTGCAGGCGGAGGAGTTGGTGGACGCATACCTGCCGGACGTGAAGCTGATCTGATGCGGGCGTGATCAGCAGCACCAGCGCTTCGCCCAACCTGGGATGCGGCACCGAGGTGACCGCAAAAGGTCCGCTGATATGAGGATGCAACGCCTTTTCCACTGCTTCGATCTGTATCTTGATGCCACCGCTGTTGACCACATTGTCCCTCCTTCCCAGGATGCGGAAAGTGCCTTCTGCACCTATCTCGGCAATATCGTTGGTGATGACCGGCTCATCGGACACCCGTGGAGCATCAATCACCAGGGTCCCTTCGGCCGACAGCTTCACCTGAACGCCTGGCAGGGGGGTGTAGTTGTCGTCGGCCTCTTTACCGCTGATCCTGCGCAGCGCAATATGAGATACCGTCTCGGTCATCCCGTAGGTGGAGTAGATGGCGTTTGGAAAATCTTTCAATGTCTCTTGCAGTTGCAGATCGATGGCACCCCCGCCGATAATCAACCTGTCGACCTTCATGAGCCGTTCTTTCTCCTCTTCCCTTTTGAGTGAGTTGTAGACCTGCAGAGGCACCATTGCTGCAAAGTGGATCTGTCTACTGATGCCCGCCAGCGGGTGACCGGAAGGATCCGCAACCAGCAGGTTGAGATCTCCGTAAAGGGCACGCACCACCATCATCTTTCCGGCAATATACTCCAGCGGCAGACAGAGCAGTGCCGTCTCACCTGCTTTCAGTCGCAGGTGCTCACAGGTGATGGCCGCGCTCTGCAGCATCTTTTCTTTGCGCACGGTAATCTCTTTCGGCTTGCCGGTGGAACCCGATGTATGAAGTGTGAGCAATGGAGAGGAGGCGTACCACTCCTTCAGGAAGAGAGCGAGCTGACGGTGAAAAGGCGACAGCGTCGCAAAGAGTGGGGGCGCTTCATTCAAAAACTCCTCCCGCAGATAACGGATACCTTCAATCGTGATGCTGTGCATATTCCTGCAGGGGTTTATCGGGGAAGGGGCCGGACGGGTTGAACCATAAGCAGTCGCCCCTGATCTCGAGTGACAGGGGGATGTTGTTGTGGTAGAGTGAGCCGGTGCCGAGGCCTTGCGGTAACGGGTTGCCGAGGGTGGCGCACCACTGGGCGATACTGTTGAGGCCGATGTTGGATTCCAGTGCTGAGGTAATCCACCATCCAATCCCAAGGTCGTTGGCCAGTGCGATCCACTCGTTGCAGCCGCTGATGCCACCATGTAGCGAGGGTTTGAGAATGATGTACTGAGGTTGTATCGTTTCCAGCAGCCTCCTCTTCTCCTCCGGTTGATGGACGCCGATCAGCTCCTCATCCAACGCGATGGGCAGAGGGGCAGAATCACACAACAGGGACATCTCCCCCCATTGACCCGCTCCGAGAGGTTGTTCGATGGAGTGGATATCAATTGCTGCCAGCCGTTGCAGCTTCTCCTCTGCCTCGCCGGGAGAAAAGGCACCGTTGGCATCCACGCGGAGGGTCACATCCGGGTGATGACTGCGGATATAGTGCAGCAGCTCCAGCTCCTGTTCGAAGGCGATGGCACCTATCTTCAACTTAATGCAACGGAACCCTCTCTTCATCAGGTTTTCTGCCTGCTGTTGCATCTCATCGAAGCTTCCCATCCAGATCAGCCCGTTAATCGGTATTCCCTTCTCGCCGCGACTGAAGGAGCTCTCCCAGAGCTGCCAGGAGCGTTGCTGGTAATGCTGCAGGGCGCTCTCCAGTCCGAAGAGGATGGAGGG
>CAZBFS010000018.1:8119-9791 GCA_964491215.1 uncultured Proteiniphilum sp. | reverse complement strand
TCTGCTTCTCAAGGGTCCGCGAGGTGGCGACGGGGCGGCGCAGCAGTTCGTGATCCAGCTGCTGCTGATCCTCAATGATCTTACAGAAACGACCGAGTGTCTCAGCATAGTGGTCGCTGTAGTCGCAGCTCAGGTCGTGTAGTGGCGCACACTCGCCGATGCCGATATGCGAGGGATCCTCTCTGTCGCGGAGCACTACATACCATACCCGGTGCTCACGGTAGATGCCTCGTGAGGTGCCGGCGGGCTGTTTGAACCGCAGTGTGTGGGGGATGATCTCGATGGTGAACACGCTGCTTCCGGTTTACGGCAGTTTGGGGAATTTCTTGAAATCGGGTTTGCGTTTCTCCAGGAAGGCCTGCTTGCCCTCCTGTGCCTCGTCGGTAAGGTAATAGAGCATGGTGGCGTCGCCCGCCAGCTCCTGGATGCCTGCCTGGCCATCCAGCTCGGCGTTGAGACCCGCCTTGATCATGCGCAGCGCCAGGGGGCTGTGCTGCATCATCGTCTCAGCCCATTCCACCACCTCGTCCTCGAGGCGGTCGAGCGGCACCACCCTGTTCACCAGCCCCATGTCGAGTGCCTCCTGCGCGTTGTACTGACGGCAGAGGAACCAGATCTCGCGCGCTTTCTTCTGCCCCACGATGCGGGCCAGGTAGGAGGAGCCGAAGCCGGCATCAAAGCTACCTACGCGGGGTCCCGTCTGTCCGAAGATGGCATTCTCGGAAGCGATGGAGAGGTCGCACACCACATGCAGCACATGTCCACCGCCGATGGCGTAGCCGTTCACCATGGCGATCACCGGCTTGGGGATGGAGCGGATCTGCTTCTGTACATCGAGCACATTGAGGCGTGGCACCCCATCCTTGCCAATGTAGCCTCCCTTGCCCTTCACGTTCTGGTCGCCACCCGAGCAGAACGCCTTGTCGCCGGCGCCGGTGAGCACCACCACGCTCACCTCCTCCATTTCGCGGCAGAGGCGTAGGGCGTCGCTCATCTCCCCCGTTGTGGTGGGTGTGAAGGCGTTGCGGTAACGGGGTCTGTTGATGGTGATGCGGGCAATGCCGTTATAAAAATCAAACAGGATATCCTCATATTCCTTGATGGTGCTCCATTCTCTCTTTGTCATATTCTGTTGTTTTTGAGTTGTTCATAATAGGATGCGATCTCTTTCCTGTTCTCCTCCATCGAGGTGAAGACCTCCAGTAAAACAGGCTTGTCCCCTTCGCTGTTCATGAAGTGTGGCAATTGTTGCTGCAGCTCCTCCCTGTTGCGGGCGGTGAGTACGCGAAAACCCTGTTGCTCGGCCCACTTGCCTGCTTCGCAGGTGTGTGCCGCCGCCACGAACTCATCGAGCGTCTGTAAGCTGTTGAGTCCCGGTAAGGTGTGGAAGATGCCACCCCCGCCGTTGTTGTTCACCAGGATGCGCAGACTTGGCGACAGGTGACGCTTCCAGAGAGCGTTCATATCGTAGAAGAAGCTCAGGTCGCCCGTCAGCAGGAAAGTGAGGCGTCCCGATGCGGCGGCATAGCCCACGGCGGTGGAGAGCGATCCCTCGATGCCGTTGGTGCCGCGATTGCAAAAGAGTTCCACACCTGCCGGAAGATCGAATAGCTGTGTGAGGTAAACGGAATTGCTGTTGGCCAGGTGGAGGGCTGCACCTTCAGGCAGCTGT
>CAZBFS010000018.1:0-8109 GCA_964491215.1 uncultured Proteiniphilum sp. | reverse complement strand
AAGGATGGTGTCGGTGGGGTGATCGTAGCTAACGCTTTCACCCAGGCTTCCCGGAACCCTGTTTCACCCTTATCGACCGGCAGCATTGCCAGCCGTAGCAGGAAGTCAACAGGCTCGCACCGGATGATGTCGGTCAGCTTCTGGAAGGTGTCGCTCACCTCTCCCGTGGTGGTGATATGCCAGAGCTCGCTGATGTCCGCTTTTCGGATGAACTGCTTCAGCCGCTTGGAGGTGAGGTGCCCCCCCAGCATGATCACCAGCTCCGGTGTCAGGTCACGCAGCTCCTCCTCGCCGGCGGTGCGCAGCAGTGCGTCAAAACGGTCGAACGTCCCTGCGGGGATGTTGGAGAGCCGGTCGGCCAGCACCACCACCCCCTGATCATGGGTTAACTTTAGAAGGTGTTCTGACAGTCCGTGACCGGGAGGCACCTGTCCCACGATGATCATCTTCTTTGCAGATCGGCGAAAACGGAATGCATAGGCCTCTTCCTCTTCCTGTGGGAGGGTGAATGTTGGTTTTGACCTGCGGATCACCCGCACCTTTGTCAACAGCTCACTACTAAAAGAGAATAGCGGCTCCGAGAGTGGGATATTGATATGAACCGGACCGCTGCTGCCATTGTTGTCGAGGCTCAGGAGCGCCTCGTTGATCAGCCGGTTGCAGTGCCACTCCTCCTCCGCATCCTTCACCTCGGGTAGCTGCACCGACCGATGGACAAGTGAACCAAACAGCCTCTCCTGAGGGATGGTCTGCCCGTCTGTCTGCCCTATCCATGTCTGTGGGCGGTCGGCGGTGATCACCAGCAGCGGCAGCTGCTGATAATAGGCTTCTGCCACCGCGGGCGCCAGGTTGAGTGCTGCCGTGCCGGAGGTGCAGCATACCGCCACCGGCAGCTGCTCTGCTTGAACGACCCCGAGTGCAAAGAAGCCGGCGCTACGCTCATCTACCACACTGTAACAGGTGAAATCGCTGTCGGCCGCAAAGGAGTGGATAAGTGGTGCGTTACGTGATCCGGGAGATAGTACGACACGGGTGATGCCGTGTGCTTTGAGCAGTGCCACCAGTTGTAATACACTCTTTTTGTCTGAATACATAGCCATATGTGATTAAATGATGCTCCCCATCGTTCCCATTTTCTGTTCTGTCTCCTTCCACTCCTCACGGCAGCTGGAGGAGGCGAGCATGCCACTGCCGGCATAGAGGGTGAGTCTGCTCTTCCCTATCTGCATGCAGCGGAGATTGACATAGAGGGTGGTCTCCGCATCGCGATCCAGCATCCCCAGAAAGCCGGTGTAATAACGGCGGTCGTAACCCTCATGATTCGCAATGAAATGAAAGGCTTCCTCCTTGGGCAGTCCCGATACCGCAGGGGTGGGGTGTAGCGCCTGCAGCAGCGAGCCGATGTGAGTCTCACCCGGCAATTCGAATCGGAAGTCGGTCTTCAGATGGGCCAGGCTGCCCGCCCGTACGGTGTAGGGACCATTGATCTCGGGGGTTATGTGAAAGGTGGAGAGCTGCCGAAGCAGGTAGGAGGTGACCAGATGCTGTTCGCGCAGGTTCTTGTCGTCCCAGGAGATATGCCCTGTCCGGGGATAGCGGGTACCGGCCAGGGCGACTGTCTGCCAGTTGTTCTCATTGCCGGTGAGGAGGATCTCAGGAGTACTCCCTAGCCAGGTGCCGCTCTGCGGCGTATGGAAGAGGTAGACACAGGAGCGCTCATATTTTTTTACTGCCCGCCAGAAGGTACGTCCCGGGGAGAACCCTTTGCGGCGCATCACACATTTGCAGCGCGAGAGCACCACCTTCTCCAGCTCTCCGCTGCGTAGCGGCTGTATGAATTGCTGGAACCGTTCCCGGTAATCCATCTTGCCACTCGTTACCGGCTCATGATCATTCATCGACGCGGCCGCTGTGGTCTGCTCTGCAGCTGGCATTTCCAGCAGCTCCGATAGCTGGGGTAGTTCCGTCCGGTCGGCACGGATCACCAGCAATGGTGAAGAAGAGGTGATGCGGAAGGGTGCCACCACAAAACCCTGTTCCTTGTTCAGCGACTCCAGGTTGTGCAGATGCAGGGGGCTGCCCTCCTGTTGCATCACGAAGCGGGGCTCCTCTTCACCGGGCAGGCGACAGATGGCAAAGGAGGCATCCCGTTCAATCAGTGCATCCAGTATCAGATGCTGCTCATCGCTGCTCATCGTGGTTTCAGTATGCTGTTGACCACGCGTACCGAGGAGATCATTCTCCCGCTGTTGGCAGTGATGTCAACATTCCAGACATGGATGGAACGTCCCTGCTGTAGGATTGTTCCCACTGCATGTACCGTCTCACCCTCCCTGGCGGCGGAGAGGTGGTTGCCGCTCACCTGTATGCCGGCTGGCACCTCACCGTCGGTACAGAGCATCAGTGATCCCTGTCCCGCCACCGTCTCGGCGAGCGCCAGGGTGGCCCCCCCGTGCAGCAGCCCGAAGGGCTGGCAGACCTTTTTCTCCACCGGCATCACCGCCTCGCAGCGGCCGGGAGCGAGATGGGTGAAGCGGATCCCCAATGTCTCCATCAGTGAGCCGTGGTTGCCCTCATTGACCTTTTCCAGGGTGATCTCATCCGAAGAGAGGTTTTGCATTTTCTCGTTCATGCTTCTGTTGTTTGTTGCCTACAAAAATAGTCAATCCATTGGCATGAACCTCATAAGATTCTTTAAAAATGAGCGGTGACCGCCTGTGTGGCATGGTCATCAGGACTGTTTCTTCTCCAGCAGCTGTTCAATTTCTGATTCGCTCAGCACCTTCACGTTGGTGAAGAGGAACCTGGGGTCGAGGAAGTTGCCGTACTGGTTGCATTCGTGTACAGCAGCACTTAGATATGCATGTACATCCTTGTCGAATGAGAAGAGCATCAGGATGGTGAAGTAGTTGCTTTTCATCTCAAACTGCTCGATCACCACATCGGCCAGTTGTAGCTGGAAGGTGAACTCACGTTTCACGATCTCCTTCTGGAGGGGAGAGAGCTCCTGCCGGTTGCGGGTGGTGAAAAGTGAAAAGAAACGAAGCTTTTTGTCCAGTCCTCCAAGTCCGGATGAGATGTACACCTGTTGCTGACCCGACAGGTCGGAGCTCAGCACGATACGGCTGCTCACCAGCGCCATTGCCGACCAGTGGGCCAGTTCGGGCTCGGCGGGGCTGCTGTGGTAGGTTTCTATGGCGCGGTAGGCTCCTACGTCGGGGATGGAAGCCAGCAGCGTCAGGCTTCTTTTTTTTCGTTCTACCGGGATGCCGGGAGAGAAGAGTGTAGCCACCTCCTCGTCCCGCACGACGGGGTTGTTCTCCTTCCGTAGCTGGTCGAAGTAACGGAAATAGGCCATCTGCTCCTCAATGGGCACCAGCTCTTCCAGGATGTGAAAAGAGTCGATGCCCTGTTCATCGAGGGTCTGTCTCAATTTTGCCAATAGATCATCCCGACTGCTCATTTCACAAAGATAGTTTTTTTTGCCGTTTTTCATCCCGATAGCTGTCAAAAGATCTGATGCGGCTTGCTCCATTTTCCTTAAATTTCATCAAACAGGCCCTTTATCTCAGCAGAATTGTATAAATTCGCACAATCAATTCAAAAAGTGGCTACCAATGAAAATCAGGATCGTGAACCAGTCTAAGCACCCTTTACCCGCCCATGCCACTGCGCTTGCCGCAGGGATGGATTTGCGTGCCAATATCGATGAACCGGTATTGCTTAAACCACTGGATCGGGTTCTGGTGCCTACAGGTCTCTATCTTCAACTGCCTGAGGGTTACGAAGCACAACTACGTCCCCGCAGCGGGCTGGCGCTCCGTCACGGCATCACCCTGCTCAACACGCCCGGCACCATTGATGCCGACTATCGGGGTGAGGTAGGGGTGATCCTGGTCAATCTCTCAAACGTACCGTTTACCATCCGTGACGGTGAACGCATTTGTCAGATGGTGGTAGCACAACACGCCCGAGTAGAGTGGGAGCCGGTAGCGTCGCTCAACGAGACGGAACGTGGTGGTGGCGGTTTCGGTCATACCGGCAAACAGTAACAACGACAGACAAGCATGAACAACAGATACACGAGACACCTTTTTCTTATCCTGACACTTTTGCTCTCCTACCAGGTTACCTCCGGCGCCCCGGTGAAATCCCGGAACCTGACGGAGTCTGCCGATCTACCGCTTACGGCGGAAGAGAGACGGAAGTTTGATCATTTTTTTTATGAGGCTTTAAACGCAAAAGCACTGGGTCGGTATGATGAGGCAATGGATCTCTTTCGTTATTGTCACACCCTTGACTCTACCAACGCCAATGTGTTGGTTGAGCTGGGTACATTCTACAATGTACTACAAGAGAAAGATAAGGCTCTCAGCTACCTGCAGAAAGCAGTGTTGCGTGACCCCGGGAATTATTACTATAACATGATGTTGGCAGGACTCAGCAAGGAACTGGGTCGTGCACAGGATGTCGTAGATATCTACAGTGACATGCACGAACGCTATCCGGATAAACTGGATTTGCTTTATGAGCTTGCCTCGGCATATGCCGACAACGGGGAGCTGCTGAAAGCCATCGAGATGCTGAATCGGTTGGAGAAAAGCACCGGTATCACTGAGATGGTCACCCTGAGCAAGTTTCGATACTACTCCATGTTGGAGCAAAAGGAGAAAGCTTTTGGTGAGATCCGCCAGATAATTGAAAAAAACCCCACCAATCCGGCCTACCTGGTGCTCATGGGTGATCTCTACCTAGAGGATAATCAGCCCGACAAAGCTTGGGGCTATTATGAACAGGTTTACAGTGTTGATCCTTCATTCCCGGCACTGATCCTCTCCCGGATAAACTATTTTGAGAAGCACAACCGAAAAAGGGAGGCTCAGGAAGAGCTGGAGACGGCGATTACCGGCAGCTCAATGGAGGCTGAAGCGAAGTTGCAACTGCTTACCCGTTACCTTGGCATCCTGCAACAGGAGAAGCAGGATCTTACCCAGGCTAATCCGCTTTTCGACGCTCTCTTCAGGCAGTATCCCAACTTCTCACGGTTGAAGATGATTTACGGGAATGTGCTGATGATGCAAAATAATAAAAAAGGGGCCATGGAACAGTTCCTGAAATACATCGACGAGCAACCCGGCGATCCGACAGGTTACGAACAGATCATACGCATAGCGTTACCCGACGAAGATATGGAGACCCTTAAATCCATCACTGAGAAAGGAATCAAAAATGTTCCGCAAGAACCTCAGTTCTATTTTTACCTGGGTGCCGCCCATTACCAGGAGGAGAATTATGATGCAGCATTGCGTGTATTTAAAGAGGGGCTGGAGCATGCGGTGATTGAGAACCCCTTGCTGGAGTCAGACTTTCATGGACAGATAGGCGATCTCAATTATTTCCTGGGCAATAAGGAGGAAGCATTCGGACATTATGAGCAAGCACTTCAGCTCAACCCGCAGAATCTGCCCGTATTGAACAATTACAGTTACTACCTTTCGCTCGATAAGAGGGATCTGGACAAAGCAGAGATGATGAGCGGCATCACAATCAAGGCTGAGCCAATGAACCCAACCTATCTCGATACTTATGGATGGATTCTCTATGAACAGGGATCCTACACCATGGCGAGGATCTATCTCGAGAAAGCCGTTGAATATAGCGGTGAGAACCCCTCGGCAGAGGTGCTTGAGCATTATGGTGACCTTCTCAGCAAAACCGGAGAGCTGGAAAAAGCGGTGGAGCAGTGGAACAAAGCCAAAGAGCTGGGTGGAGATGCAGAAACGCTGGAGCGAAAAATAAAAACCATAACCAACTCAACACTATGAAACGTTCACGTTACAGAATACATTTCCTCTTTTTTTTACTGGTTATCGCGTTGCTTTCAGCATGTAAGTCGCGACAGCAATATATCTCTTCAACAGCTCCGGTTGAAGATAAGGAACACAACGAGCTGTTTAGTGATATCATTGAGAGCGAATTTACTTTCCAGACCTTTACCGCCAAGCTGAACTTGAATCTTACAACCGGTAAACGCTCACTCAGCTCAAAAGCCAATATCCGGATTGTGAAAGATAAAGCCCTGCAGATATCAATTCAACCACTGTTCGGAGTTGAGATGTTTCGCCTCTATGTCAATCCCGATACACTGATTTTCCTCGACAGAATGAACAAGCGATATGTACAGGAGCCAATAGAGGCTCTCAAGGAGCAATACCCCGTTGGTTTCGACTTTTACACAATGCAGTCAGTATTCACCAATGCATTGTTTGTCACCGGAAAAGATGGGGTGGAGGCTGCTGACTACCGTAAGTTCAACTATAACCGCACATCTGACCACAACTATTACCTCACGGCAAAGGATCCTGAATCAGGTATCGATTATGCTTTCACCGTGAACGGTGACGACCGGATCACCTTCACTCACCTGCTACAACAGGAGAAGAATCATTCACTGCAGTGGGGCTACAATAATTTTGCACTGCTGAATGAGATCAGCTTCCCTCACAAGATGAATATCACTCTCAACTCCAACAGCAAAACGGTGGATGCGGAGCTGCTATTCTCCGATGTAGTGACCAATCTTCCGATCGATCTTAAAAAGAGCGTCCCGAACGGTTATTCCAGGACCTCAATCGGTGAGATCATGAATTTATTCTCATCAAATAATTGAAAAGAGCATGAGAAAAACGGTTGTTCTCATCTTCATCTTCCTCCTCCTCCCACTCACACTGGTGATGTCGCAGACCTCTCAGATAGAGCGGTTACAGCAACAGCAGCAGGCTCTGCAGGAGGAGATCCGCAATACCAACCGTCTCTATCTCGATGTAAAGAAGCAAACCAGCACCATCCTGGACCGGATCAACCTGATCAACCGGCAGATCACCTCCCGCAGAGAGCTGATAGACGTGCAGCGTGAGGAGGTGAAGGCACTGCGCAGGGAGGAGTTGCGTCTGGAGGAGGAGATTGAACGATTGAACAAAGAGCTGGTACAGACACAGGGAAAGTATGCCAACGCCATCAGAGGGATGCTGCGGCACAATGTCAGTCAGAACAAATTGCTCTTCATCCTATCGGGTCGATCCATTGGTGAATCGTTACGCAGGATGCAGTATCTGAAAGATTATTCCCGTTGGCAACAGTCACAGGCAGAAGAGATCAAAAAGCAAAACCGTGCGATTGCCGATAGAAAAGCAACCCTGAACAAGGCAATGGCAGACCGCGAGAAGGCTCTTGCAGCCTTGCAGGAGGAACAGAAGAAGTTACAACGGGAGGAGAAGGCAAGGCAGACAGAGATCTCCACTGCTAGGGGCAAAGAAAAGCAACTACAAAAGACATTGCAGGAGAAGCAGCGGCGGGTGAACCAGTTGAATGCCCAGATAGAACAGCTTATAGCAGAAGAGGTTGCCCGTCAGGAACGAGAGGCGGAAGCACGCCGCAGGTCTGAGGAGGCAGCACTACGTAAGAAAGCTGCTGAGGAGGCTGAACGGATGGCCCGCAGCAAAAAAAGCAAAGAGGAAACAACGAAGGAGGAGGCTGCTAGCAAGGAGGAGACTGTTACTGAGAAAGCATCGGAGAGTGGTCCCCGGATTGAGGCCGCCGGCAGTACTGCTACAGAGACTTTCGTGCTCTCCAAGAACTTCGCAGCCAACAAGGGTAAGTTACCCATGCCGGTTACCGGAACTACTTCGATAGTGGGAGGGTTTGGCACCAAGAAGCACAGTGAGTGGAACGTCACCACCAACAGCAACGGTGTTGATATACAGGCCCAAAAGGGAGCCAGCATCCGTGCAGTGTTCGAAGGTGAGGTATCGAAAGTATTCTCCTTCCCGGGCTCCAACACCTGTGTCATTGTGCGTCACGGCGAATATTACACCTTCTATGCCAACATATATGATCTCTTTGTGAAACAGGGTGACCGGGTGAAGACAGGTCAGTCGCTGGGACGCATCTATACCGATCCGGACACCGGCATCGCCACCATGCACTTCCAGTTGTGGCAGAAGACCACCAAGCTCAATCCTGATCCCTGGCTCAGCAGATAAAAACCACAACCATATAAGTTAACGTTATGTCACTCAAACTTCGACTCATCATCATGAACTTCCTCCA
>CAZBFS010000017.1:5562-18170 GCA_964491215.1 uncultured Proteiniphilum sp. | reverse complement strand
ATCAGGTTGGTCGATGCCTCCATCCGGATGTAGGGAATGTTCTTGGCACCATGTATCTTGATGATCTCCTCCAGTTTCTCAATGTTCATGTTGCCCTTGAATGGGTGCGAGGAGTTGATCACGTAGGCTTCGTCGTAGAGCAGCTCGGCGATCTTGCCGCCGTACTGTGTGATATGCGCCATGGCGGTGGTGAAGTGGTAGTTCATCGGCACCAGGTTACCCTTGCGCACGTAGGCATTGGCCAGGATGTTCTCTGCAGCTCTGCCCTGGTGTACCGGCAGGAAAAATTTCTTTCCAAGCACATCCTCTACCGCTTTCTGGAGTCTGAAGAAGCTTTGGGAGCCTGCATATGCGTCGTCCGCCTGCATCATTGCAGCTACCTGGTTGTCACTCATGGCGTTGGTGCCGCTGTCGGTGAGCATGTCGAGGAACACATCCTTTGTGTTCAACCTGAAGGTGTTGAATCCTCCCTCATACAATGCTTCAAGCCTTCTCTCGATAGGTACCAGGTGTAGCTTTTGTACCACCCGTACCTTGTGCAGTTCCAGGGGGATGCTCTCCTCCTGATAAAATTTAATTTCGTTCATGATTGGTTCGGTAAGTGTTGTCTGTTTGAATAATAATTTTGGTGTTGTTATTGAAATTTGATGTAGTTGATGGTATTAAACCGATAAATAGAAATTTAAAGTTGCAAATGTAGGGAAATTTATTATATTGGCAAAGAATTCAGCTTTAACGTTTAGATGATTGTAGTTGGTAGGTTTATAGTTTTGATGTTCGATGTTTGATGTTTTAGTTTTACTATTCGATGTTTAGGAATTCATAGCCAAGGACCATGAATCAAGGACCAAGAACTAATAGCTAATAACCAATAACCAACCACTCAATATTTAAATTATTCACAAACAGAGAAAGCCCCTTTACAAAAAAACGCTATATTTGTGTGGTATAAAATCTATCATTCATTAAAGACTCATATTTTAATTCAAACAAATCATGGAGAAACCCTATGTAATAGGAATTGATGTCGGCGGTACCAATACTGTTGTCGGCATTGTAGACAAAAGAGGTCAGATATTGATCAGCGGCAGCATCAAAACAGCCAAACATGCAGAGGTGGAGGGCTATCTGGATGAACTGACGGAGCTGATCAATGACCTGCTCAGTCAGACCACGACAAAAGATCAGATCAAAGGTATTGGTGCCGGCACACCTAATGGTAACTACTTCACAGGAAGCATAGAGTTTGCACCCAACCTGAACTGGAAAGGAGTGATTCCCTTCGCTCAGATGCTCGAAGAGCGTGTGGGTATACCGGTGGCGCTCACCAATGACGCCAATGCTGCAGCAATTGGTGAGATGACCTATGGTGCTGCCCGCGGCATGAAGGATTTCATCGTGATCACCCTCGGCACCGGCGTAGGCAGTGGTATCGTGGTAAACGGACAGCTGGTTTACGGCAACGATGGATTTGCCGGTGAGCTGGGGCACGTGATCATGAGGCGTCACAACGGACGTCTATGCGGTTGTGGCAGAGCCGGATGTCTGGAAGCTTATACATCAGCTACGGGTGTGGCCCGTACAGCACGTGAGTACCTGGAGCTGCGGCCTGATGCCCAGACGCGACTGCGCAATATCTCGATCGATGACATCACATCCAGAGATGTTTTTGATGCAGCAATGGCTGGCGATGAGATGGCAAAAGAGATCTTCCGTTTTACCGGCGAGATGCTGGGTGAAGCGTTTGCCGATTTCATTGCTTTTTCCAGTCCCGAGGCAATCATCCTCTTTGGTGGACTCGCCAGGGCAGGTGATCTGATCATGAATCCCATACGGGAGAGCATGGAGAAGAACCTGCTCCCCATCTTCAAGAACAAGGTGAAGTTGATGTTTTCCGACTTGAAGGAGAGCGATGCTGCCGTACTGGGTGCCAGTGCTCTTGGCTGGGAAGTGAAATAAAGTGAAAACTGCTTGTCAGGACAGGCATTTTTTTGGGAATGTCACCGTCGGTGACGTTCCCTTTTTGGCAAAAAAACAAATGGGGTGATGAACGGAAATGACCAATAGATTTTATACCTTTGTACTCCTTTACCAATTAACGTGTCAAAAAAAGAGTTGATGTCACAAAAAATACAAACAGCCCTCATATCCGTATATCATAAAGAGGGTTTGGAGGAGATTCTTCAGGAACTAAACAATCTTCGGGTAAAATTTATCTCAACAGGCGGAACCCGCGAATTCATTGAATCATTGGGATACGACTGTGAAGGTGTGGAAGAAGTGAGTGGTTATCCCTCCATCCTGGGTGGCAGGGTCAAGACGCTTCACCCCAAGATCTTTGGCGGTATCCTCTACCGACGCGAGAATGAGTCTGATAAGAAACAGGTCAAGGCATACGATATCCCCTCAATTGATCTGGTTATCGTTGATCTCTACCCTTTTGAAGAGACAGTGGCTGCCGGGGGCAGCGAGGAGGAGATCATCGAGAAGATCGATATCGGTGGAATCTCATTGATTCGTGGTGCGGCCAAGAACCACAAGAATGTTTTGATCGTTCCTTCACAGAAACAGTACAAGTCTCTCTTCGAGCTTTTAAAAGAGAAAAAGGGAGAGAGCGATGAGGAGGATCGGCGTTGGTTTGCCAAAGAAGCCTTTAAAGTCTCTTCCGGCTATGACGCTGCCATCTTCCGATATTTTGATGGTGACAGTAACAGTGCCCTGAGGGTGACCTACAATGAGGGTAAGCAGTTGCGCTATGGGGAGAACCCCCATCAGAAAGGTCTCTTTTACGGCGATTTCGACGCTCTCTTCGAGCAATTGCATGGCAAAGAGATCTCCTACAACAACCTCCTTGATATTGATGCGGCGATCTCGCTGATCACCGATTTCGATGAAACGGCACTCGCTATCCTCAAGCATAACAACGCCTGCGGCATGGCCTGTCGTCCCACCGTCAAAGAGGCCTGGGAGGCAGCCCTGGCTGCCGACCCGCTCTCTGCCTACGGTGGAATTGTGGTAACCAACCGACCCGTCGATCGGACTGCCGCTGAAGCTATCAACTCCATCTTCTTTGAGGTGATGATTGCCCCGGCCTACAACAAAGATGCGCTGGATATTTTGTTTCAAAAGAAAAATCGCATAATTTTGGTACTCAAAGGAGGCGAACATGCGTTACAGCCCATGCAGTACCGCTCTGTGCTGAACGGTATGCTTGTACAGGAGAGGAATGTGAGCCTTCAGAGAGCGAGTGACCTGCAGGTAGTGACCGATAAGGCACCCACTGCATCTGAAACGGAAGACCTGCTCTTTGCCAACAAGCTGGTGAAGCACACCAAATCAAATGCCATCGTATTGGCAAAAAACAAACAGCTCATTGCCAGTGGCACGGGACAAACATCGAGAGTGGATGCACTCAACCAGGCCATTGAGAAAGCCGGACGCTTTCTGTTCGATCTACATGGTGCGGTGATGGCCAGCGATGCCTTCTTTCCTTTTGCCGATTCAGTGGAGATTGCTCACAAGGCAGGCATCACCGCGGTGATACAGCCGGGAGGGTCTATGCGTGATGTGGAATCGGTCGAAACCTGCAACCGGAATGGCGTTGCCATGGTGACCACCGGCGTAAGACATTTCAAACATTAAACGATTAACAATAATAGCTGAAAGCAGATAGCTGACCGCTGATAACATTCAATAATATGGGTTTATTTTCATTTACGCAGGAGCTGGCCATGGACCTCGGTACCGCCAATTCCGTAATTGTGAGCAATACCGGAAAGATCCTCCTGGATGAACCATCCATCGTGGCACTTGATCGCAAGACCGACAAGATGATCGCTCTTGGGGAGAAAGCAAGACAGATGCACGGGAAGACCCACGAGAATATACGCACGGTAAGACCACTGAGAGACGGGGTGATTGCCGACTTCAACGCTGCAGAACAGATGATCAGGGGGATGATCAAGATGGCCAACAAGAATAAAGGAGGTCTTTTCTCTCCTTCCCTGCGCGTGGTGATCTGCATCCCCTCAGGCAGCACGGAAGTAGAGATCAGGGCTGTGCGTGACTCGGCAGAGCATGCCGGGGGACGTGATGTATACATGATCTTTGAACCGATGGCAGCTGCCCTGGGTATCGGTCTCGATGTGGAGGCACCCGAAGGAAACATGATCGTCGACATAGGCGGGGGAACCACCGAGATCGCTGTGATCTCACTGGGTGGCATCGTCTCCAACAAGTCGATCAAGATTGCAGGAGACGATTTCACAGAGGACATCCAGGATTACATGGGGCGTCAGCACAACATCAAGGTTGGTGATCGCACTGCCGAGCAGATCAAGATCAACGTGGGATCGGTGCTGACCGAGCTGGAAAATCCGCCCGAAGATTTTATCGTACATGGTCCCAACAGGATGACCTCCCTACCCATGGATGTGCCGGTCTCCTATCAGGAGATTGCACACTGCATTGAGAAATCGGTATCGAAGGTCGATTCAGCCGTTTTGAGTGCACTGGAGCAGACACCACCCGAGCTCTATGCTGACATTGTCCGCAACGGAATCTACCTCACAGGTGGGGGTGCCCTGCTGAGGGGTCTCGATCAGCGTCTCACTGAGAAGATTGGTATCCCTTTCCGGGTTGTCGATGACCCGCTCCATATGGTAGCCAAGGGAACCAGTATTGCACTGAGGAACATTGATAAATTCACTTTTCTGATGCGATAGAAATCATACCGGCAGCTCTGTCTGATCGGGTCACTTGAAGTAGGATTGCATGCGTAATCTGTTCAATTTCATCATACGAAATAGTCATTGGCTGGTTGCAATTCTCCTGGTTGCATTCAGTTTCTATCTCGTTTTTGCGCATAACTCCTATCAGAGAAGCGTCTATCTCACCTCTGCCAACAATATATCGGGATGGCTCTATAGCGTATCCGGTAATGTCTCTTCATTTTTACTGTTGAAGAAAAACAACCGGGAGTTGATGGAGCGAAATGCCCTTTTAGAGGAAGAGCTGCAGCAATGGAGAGAACAGGTTGATGCATCTCTGTACGATGATTCGCTTACGACAGAGGCTTTTGTAGCTGACTCATCCGCTCTGCCTCATTTTGCCTTTATCCCTGCTGAGGTGGTGAACCTCAGTTTCTCTGGTGTGAACAATTTCATCACCATCAACAAAGGGAGTCAACAGGGGATTAAACCCGATATGGGTGTCATCTCGCACCGTGGCGTGGTGGGGGTGGTGTCGAACGTGTCAGCCAACTTCGCAGTGGTGATTCCTGTCATCAATTCCAAGTTCCGGTTGAGCGCACGGCTCAAACATTCGGATAACAACGGTTCACTGTCGTGGAGTGGCAGGAACATACGTGAAGCACAGGTACAGGAACTCCCCCGGCATGAGGACTACAGTGTGGGCGATACCGTAATCACCAGTTTCTCCCGCATCTTTCCCAAGAATCTCATCATTGGGCGTGTGAGTGGCCTGGGTGAATCGACAGATGATAATTTTATCACGGTCAACCTGGAGTTGGCAACCGATTTTTACACGTTGCAGGATGTATTGGTTATCAACGACAGGTATTACGAAGAACAGGAAGCCCTGGAAGAATTAATGGAACAATGAAAATCAGTTATCTACACGAGTTATTACTGTTTCTGTTGTTGATCCTGATACAGGTGTTGTTGTTGAGCCGGATCAGCCTCTTTAGTCTGGCTACACCCGTGCTATATGGTTACTTCCTTCTGAAACTGCCGATGGGCAGGAACCTTTTTTATGTGATCATCTCCGCTTTCTTAATGGGACTGATCATTGATATCTTTCTTAACACACCAGGCATGAATGCTGCTGCCATCACGATGGTGGCAATGTTTAGAAAACCAGTGATGGGTCTCTTTTTTGAAAAGGATGATTTTGAGGGTTTCGTTCCGGGGATGAACAATGCTCCCGCCCCCTTTGTACGGTTTACCATCCTTACAATCTTCCTGCATGTTACAATCCTGTTTTTCATTGAATCTTTCACGCTATTCAACCTGGTCAACACTCTCCTGCGTATCATCACATCAGCGATGAGTTCCATCCTGCTCATCATCGCCATTGACACTCTAATATATAGGAGAAAAAGCATTGAACAGTCGTAGTACCCTTGCCAACAGAAGAAAAGTGATTGCCGCCGCCGTGGTGATCATAGCCTTGATCTATCTGGTGCAACTCTTTCACCTGCAGCTGTTGAGCCCGGAGTACCGTCAGTATGCTGAAAGCAATGCGTTCCTCCGAAGAACGCTTTACCCTGCCAGGGGGGCCATCTACGACCGGAATGATAACCTGCTTGTATACAACCGGCCTACCTATGATGTGATGATGGTGGTGCGTGAGATGGTCCGGTTCGACACAATTGACTTTTGCCGGACGCTCAATATTGACGTTGAGCAGTTCAACCAACTCGACACCGACATGAGGGACCGGCGTAGAAACCCGGGTTATTCATCCTATACCCCTCAATTGTTTCTCTCTCAGCTTAGTGTGGAAGAGTATGGCCTGTTGCAGGAGAAACTCTATAAGTTCCCCGGTATTTATATCCAGAGCCGAACCGAAAGGCAGTACAACTATTCCGGCATGGGATTGATCCTTGGATATGTGGCGGAGGTGGACAAGAACATGATGGCTGCCGACCCCTACTACGTGCGGGGTGATTATGTCGGGAAATCGGGCATCGAACTGTCGCACGAAGAGGATCTGCGTGGCGTGAAAGGGGTGGAAGTGCAGCTGCGCGATGCCCATGGCAGGGTGCAGGGACGCTACGAAGAGGGCCGGCATGACATGGCACCGGTGTCAGGCAAAGATCTGACGCTTAGCATCGATATCGATCTGCAGACATATGGGGAGCAACTGATGCACAACAAGGTGGGCAGCATCGTGATGATTGAACCCAAGACAGGAGAGATTCTCTGTATGGTCTCAGCGCCCACCTACGACCCGGCATTGCTGACCGGCAAGGCTTTTGGAACCAATTACCAGTCGCTGGAGAACAATCCCTATAGGCCATTGATCAACCGTGCTATAGCCGGTACCTATCCTCCCGGCTCCACCTTCAAGCCTACTCAAGGGCTGATCTTCCTCCAGGAAGGAATCATCACACCCGAGAGCCGTTACTCCTGTTTAGGCGGTTACCCTCCACTGGGTGGACGTCCCGCCTGCCACGGTCACACCTCCCCGTTGGCCATTCAATATGCACTGGCCACCTCCTGCAACTCATTCTTCTGCTACGGTTTAAACGGGATGCTCGGCAACAGAGCCAAATACACCGGGACGGGAGATGCGTTCGATGTATGGAGAGATCATATGGTGAGAATGGGATTCGGCTATCCACTGGGGGTAGATCTCCCCTCCGAGAAAAGGGGCTTTATCCCCAACAGCAAGTTTTATTCAAAGGTATTCAACACCGACCGATGGCATGCGCACAACATCATCTCAATTGCCATCGGCCAGGGGGAGATCCTGACTACTCCCCTGCAGATTGCAAACCTGTCGGCCATGATTGCCAACAGGGGGCATTATTATACGCCTCATGTGGTGAAAGATATAAAAGAGGCAGCCCTGGATGAACGTTTTACCACCCGTCATGAGTCGGGCATCAACAGGGAGTATTTTGAGGTGACCGTTGCCGGTATGGCCGATGCGGTAACCATTGGAACCTGTCGTGGCATCAACCTCGAACCGTTTATAGAGGTATGTGGCAAGACCGGTACGGCAGAGAACCCTCATGGTGATGACCATTCTCTCTTCATGGGTTTTGCCCCCAGGGATGATCCTCAGGTGGCCATTGCCGTGGTGGTGGAGAATGGACGTTTCGGTGCCACCAATGCCGTGCCCATTGCACGGCTCATGATGCAGTATTATCTCAGGGGTGAGATACCGGAAAGTGACCGCTGGCTGGAGAATTCAGTGATCAACCGGGAGATACTCCCCTATGTCTATACACGTAACCTGCCGGTAAGGAAGAGTGATACACGGAAAGAGGATGTTGAACAATGATCTATCAAAGTGGTAAGGAATGGGTTGAGAAGGGTAAAATGGACTGGTTAACCGTCGGTTTCTACCTCCTCTTTGTCGTGTCAGGCTGGCTCAATATATATGCTGCCAGCTTCGACCTGGAGAACACCACCGGGTTGTTCGACCTCTCCGGGAGAGCCGGTATGCAGCTGGTATGGATCGGCAGCTCTCTGTTGCTTGCTTTTGCACTTATCAAGATCGATGTGCGTTTTTACGAGACCTATGCCTTTCTCTTTTACCTGGCCGGTATTGCATTGCTGCTCATCACCCTGTTGGTGGCCAAGGAGATCAACGGCTCTCGCTCATGGCTGATCATCGGGCCGGTACGGTTGCAACCTGCCGAGTTCATGAAGTTCCTCATCGCCCTTTCACTGGCCAAGGTGTTCAACTCCTATGGCTTCCGGCTGATGGATAGACGCAGCCTCATCCTGGTTTCGGCTATCATTCTGCTCCCTGTGGTGCTTGTGATTGCTCAGAGCGAGACCGGAACGGCACTGGTCTATCTCAGTCTTATCCTGGTGCTTTACAGGGAAGGGTTGCCCGGTGGCATTCTCTTCACAGGGATCGCGGCCATCATCTATTTCGTGCTGGGTATCAAGTACTCAGACATAGATGTTGGCATCATCTCATTGGGAGAGTTTATAACCCTCCTGCTGATCATCATTTTTAGTGCATCGCTGATACGCAATTATCTCAAAGTGATGAAACCCTTTCTGGTGATGCTTCTACTGGCTGCTGCCATTTTTCTTACAGCTTACATGCTCACACTCTTCGGAGTTTCGATTGACTGGGGGTTTATCGCACTGGCAGCGCTCGCTGTCTCAGCCCTCTATTTGATCATTCTCTTTTTCCGGTACAGACAAAAGAGCTATCTCTATATCCTTCTCTTTTTGGTTGGCTCATTTCTTTTTCTCGAATCGGTTGAGTATGTGTTTCACGATGTGCTGCAACCTCACCAGCAGATGCGCATCAAGGTGACACTCGGGATGGAGCAGGACCTGAGTGGTGCCGGTTACCATGTGGGTCAGTCCAAGATCGCCATCGGATCGGGAGGATTGTCCGGGAAAGGCTTCCTCAACGGCACCCAGACAAAGCTTAAATATGTACCTGAGCAGGATACCGATTTCATCTTCTGCACCATAAGTGAAGAGCATGGCTTTGTGGGATCGGCAATCATATTGATCCTGTTTGTTGTTTTCATCTTGCGACTGTTACAACTGGCAGAGCGACAGACCTCCATTTTCGGGAGGGTCTACGGCTATGCCGTGATGAGCATCTTCCTCTTTCACCTGGTCATCAACGTGGGGATGGTGATCGGTATCATGCCTGTGATTGGTATTCCTCTTCCCTTTTTCAGCTACGGTGGCTCCTCGCTCTGGGGATTCACCATTCTTCTTTTTATCCTGCTGCGCATAGATAAGTCGCGCAATCGAATTTGAAAAAACTCTCTCAATCTGTGTCATAGCTGCTGAAAAAAGCCTATTTTTGTCAAAAAGAGACCCAGATGACAAACAAGACTGCGCTGATCACAGGCGCCTCCAAGGGTATTGGACGCGAACTGGCTTTCATTTTTGCCGAAAAAGGGTGTGACCTTTTACTTGCTGCCCGCAGTGAACATGAACTGACAACGTTGAAAGAGCAGCTGGAAGAGCAATATGCCGTTTCAGTGCATACATTTATCACAGATCTATCATTGCCGGAAGCCGCACAACAGCTTTATGATGCTGTCAGATTGCCGGGCAGCGATGTTGATTACCTTGTGAACAACGCCGGGTTCGGTGATTACGGCGCTTTTGCCGACACATCATGGGAGCGTTATGGGAAGATGATACAGCTTAATGTTGTCTCTCTCACCCGACTTACCCATCTTTTTATCACCGACTGGAGAGGCCGTAAAAAAGGGAAGATCCTCAATGTCTCTTCTACCGCTGCCTTTCAGCCCGGTCCCATGATGGCTGTCTATTTTGCAACCAAGTCGTTTGTGTTGAGTCTCTCTGAGGCGGTAGACAATGAGTTGAAAAAGGAGGGGATCACTGTCACTGCTCTCTGTCCCGGACCTACTGCCACCCATTTTGGTGCCGAGTCGAAGATGAATGCATCGCAACTGGTGAAGAACGTTCAGATTGCCGATGCCCGATCGGTAGCACAGTTGGGTTACCGTGCCATGATGAAGGGCAAGCCGGTGGTCATTCACGGAGCCATGAACAAGGTGGCACCTTTTGCCGTGCGTTTCATGCCCAGGAGGTGGGTCACACGGCTGTCGGCACAGGTGATGAAGAAATAAAGGATCAGCATGAAACCCATTGCATACATACGATCCGATTTTCCTTCCAGGTTCGGTATCCCCCGTCAGGGTGGCATGATTGATGAACTGAAAGGACGCATCATCTTTGAACCCGAGTATCGGAATCAGGAAGCTCTGAGAGGTCTGGAATCCTTTTCACATATCTGGCTCATCTGGGAGTTCTCCGCCTCTAAGCGTGAAGGATGGTCACCCACTGTCCGTCCTCCGCGCCTGGGAGGCAACAAACGCATAGGTGTCTTCGCCACCCGTTCACCTTTCCGCCCCAATCCCATCGGTCTTTCATCAGTCAGGCTCGAAGAGATTGAGTGGCATAGCGGGGTGGGACCGGTGCTCCATGTAGCTGGTGGCGATTTAATGGATAGTACACCCATCTATGATATCAAACCCTATATCCCCTATGCCGACTGTCACTCCGATGCGACGGGCGGCTTCACCGATGATATCGATTACACACTCCTCGAGGTGGTGATAGAGCAGCAGTGGTTGGAAATGATCCCCCCTGAGAAGCTAAAGGCCCTCAGGGCGATACTGGCCAATGATCCGCGACCCTCCTACCAGGAGGATCCGAAGCGGGTCTACGGGCTGGCCTTTGCCGGATTTGATGTACGTTTCACCGTGTCAGATGGTGTGCTGACAGTGGTGGATCTGGTTGATTGAGAAACAGGTTTATAACAAACCTTACGGGATGAGAGAATTCGTTGGCATATGGCTGATGAGCTTATGTCTGCAAGCCGTCAGCGCTCAGCATCCGCAGATGCCTGCGGATAGCATCCGTTCGTTGTTCTCACAGACAAAAGAGGCGACCCTTGCACATCACTCCCTTTGGGATAAGGATATCTATGGACCCATCATGCTAGTCGATCCCGACAGCCGTGAGATCTATGCCAATATGGCCGACAGTGAGGGTCACCTGGAACCTTTTAAGGGGATATACAGGGGCATTCTGCCAGTAGAGATCCCATTGTCCAACACTGATGTGGAGTGGGGTGGTCTTCACTGGGCGATGATTCGCCTGCCACTTCCCCCCGACAATTATGAGCGTGTGGAGCTGTTGACCCATGAGCTGTTTCACACTGCACAGCCGTCGCTGGGTTTTCATTTCCGGCGTGAGGAGAACAGTCACCTCGATCGCCGGGAGGGGCGCATCTATCTCCGTCTGGAGCTGGCAGCATTGCGGCAGGCATTACTGGCCGGGAGGTACCCGCGTTCGGAGGAACATCTCCGCAATGCACTTCTCTTCCGCAGATACCGCCACCAGCTCTATCGAGGATCAGAGATTGCCGAGAATCATCTCGAGCTGCTGGAAGGATTGGCCACCTACACCGGACAGATGATGAGTGGCCGTGACAAGTGGCAGTGGAGAGATAATCTCATCACCCGTTTAAAGGCATACAATACATCCCGCTCTTTCGTGCGCACCTTTGCCTATGAAACGATTCCTGTCTATGGCTTCTTCCACTTTCAGAAGGAGAATGAGTGGAACAAACGGGTAACAGGTGATACAGATCTGACAGCATTTTTCACAGAAGCATTCGGTATGGATCAGCGTATCATCCTGCAGAGCTATGTGAAACAGGTTGCTGAGGAGTACAATGGTCGTCAGATTGCCGATGAGGAGCTCAGGCGGGAGCTCTCCAACAACACCCGGCTGGATATCTACAGGGAGAAGTTTCTGGAGGAGTCTCACCTTGAAATACGTCTGGAGGAGATGGAGCTCTCCTACGACCTGCATGGGGTGATACCGCTCGATGAAGATGAGGGAACCGTCTATCTCTCAATCCAGATAAGTGACAGGTGGGGTCTGCTAAATGTAGAGGAGGGTGGAGCCCTGTTGCGTTCCGACTGGCGGTGGGTCATTGTTTCCCCTCCGCTGGAGATCGACGGCAACAATATATCCGGTGAAGGATGGACACTGCAACTCAACGATGGCTACTTTGTGGAAGAGACACCCGGTGGGATCTATCTCCTCTCCCGAAGACAATAACATTTTTTTATTACTTTTGCAGTCTCAACAGGATGTAACGATATGAAGAGATTGATACGCTTTTTGGGGAAGCTGCTGCTTTGGTTTGTGATCCTCACGGTCGCGTTGGTGCTTCTTTTCAGGTTCGTCCCGGTCATCGGTACTCCCCTGATGGCTATTCGGTCGGCTGAAGCCCTCAGCAAGGGAGAGAAACCGGTCATCACCTATGAGTGGGTCTCCTATGAGCAGATATCGGATCACCTGAAACGGGCCGTGATTGCATCAGAAGAT
>CAZBFS010000017.1:0-5534 GCA_964491215.1 uncultured Proteiniphilum sp. | reverse complement strand
AAGGCACGCGGTGCCAGCACCATCTCACAGCAGACGGCCAAGAACCTGTTTCTATGGCCCCGCTCCTCCTGGCTCAGAAAAGGACTGGAGACCTGGTTCACACTGCTGATAGAATTGTTTTGGCCGAAGGAACGGATCCTGGAGGTCTACCTCAACATCATGGAGACCGGCAAGGGGCTTTATGGTGCCGAAGCAGTAGCACGATCCCACTTCAACACCACGGCTACAGGGCTCACAGCCCAACAATCAGCCCTGATTGCGGCAACACTGCCCAATCCGCTGGTATACAGCTCCCACCAACCAGGCCCCTATATCCAAAGAAGGCAGGCGGCCATTCTTCGGCAGATGCATGCCATCCGTCTTGATGCTGATACTGGTGATAAGTAATCCATCTGTCATCGAGCCGAATTGCCCCGATCTGTTTGGCCATGAGCAAGAATTTCGTTATTTTTACAGTTCGATTCCGGAAACAGATATGAACGAAGCAGAAAAGAGAGTTGTCGGGAAGATGATCGCCATCTACTGTCGGGGGCGGCATGGCTCCGGCGGACCTTTGTGTGAAGAGTGCGGGCGGTTGCTCCGGTATGCGGAACAACGGCTGGAACACTGTCCGTTCGGGGAGCAAAAACCTACCTGCGAATCATGTTCCGTTCATTGTTACAAGAAAGAGATGCGACAACAGATCAGAGAGGTGATGCGGATGGCCGGTCCCCGTATGCTGCTGTTGCACCCGTTCGATACCCTCAGGCATTTTTACAGGGAACGTCAGAGAAACCACAAATTTGTGCAGCGATCGGAATCCCAAAAAAAAGAAACAGGTGAAACAGCTCAATCACAATAGCATCATGGCCGATGTGCTGGCAAAGCACAACGAGTTGATCCCGGTGCTTAACCGCTTCGGGATTCGTCTTGGTGTAGGCGATCTGACACTGTTGGAACTATGTGAAGCCCATGACCTGAACCCCGACTTCATTCTGACCGTGCTTAACGTCTATCTTGATGATTCCTACCTGCCTGAATCAGCACTTGCCCTTTTTGATACCGGATTGATTGCCGACTACTTCCACCGGACGGTGGAGAACTATATCGATGTGCTGGTACCCAATATAGAGAAGCACCTTAACGCTTTCATTGCCTTGAGCGGTACCGAGAGCAAGGAGCTGGAGATGTTGCGGAGCCTTTTTCAAAAGTTCAGGGATAGAATGACCGGGTATCTGAAGCATATGGCGGCCGATGAAGATGATGATCTGCCCGATGACCTGCTGCACGACCTGAAGAGTATCCTGATCAAGCATCTCTCACGGGAGTATAACCAGAACCTCGCCTATGCCACGATATTCTCGGTGCACTCTCTCGAGAATGACCTGGCAGCACATAACCGCCTGCGCAACAGGGTGCTCCGTCCCAAACTGAATGAGCTGGATCATGTCGGTATCCGCGAGCTGCAGCAGTCAATCTCGGGTGAGCACAACAACCATCACCGGAACCCTTCCGGCGACCGGTCGCTCACCAACCGCGAGACCGAGATCCTGCGGCTGATTGTACAGGGACATACCAACAAGGAGATCGCCGAGGAGCTGGTCATCAGCCACAACACGGTGCTCACACACCGCAAGAATATCATTGCCAAGACCGGGATCAAAACGGTCTCAGGACTAACGTTCTACTGCATCAGAAACGGACTGATTTCCATGTAGGAGAAGCTTTCCGATAAACATTTATCAATACTGGGCTGGTGGCGATGACAAAAGCGGGTGACGGTAAGGTCACCTCCAGTGGTGTTACCGACGTGGATAATAAAATTGGCTGGGAAAGATCACCGCCCTGCTGGTCGACCAGCAGAATTAGAGATAACGGTGACAATGGATAAATCAGCAATAAAGGAGTCAATTGCTTTTAAAAGAGCACAATTTATCCTACTTTTGTCCCCTGAATCAGGGGCTGATAGAAAGCCGTGACAGAGAAGAAGAGAAGCATTGGAAAAAACCTCAAAATAATAATTAAGTAGTTAAATATGAGCAAACAGAGAGAAAAACTTTTCACTGATTTTCCTCCGGTTACCACACAAGAGTGGATGGATGTCGTCACCAAAGACCTGAAGGGTGCCGATTTTCAGAAGAGACTGGTATGGAAGACCAACGAAGGGTTTCGTGTGAATCCCTTTTATCGTGCAGAGGATGTAGAAGGAAAGCCCGCGCTGGAGAACCTGCCGGGTGTGTTTCCCTACGTGCGTGGCACGAAAAAGGAGAATGTATGGTATGTACGTCAGGATATCGACGTGAATGATTTTGCGGAAGCAAACAGGAAAGCCACGGTGCTGATCGCTAAGGGCGTTACCGCATTGGGGTTCTACCTCCCGGATGAGGGACTCACCCCGGAGAATATCGCGACGCTGCTCAACGGCATTGCCCCCGACAAGGTGGAGCTCAACTTCAACACCTGCATCTCCCACACCCGCAAGCTGGCTCGTCTGGTGGTCGACCACGTGACGGCTCAGAAGCTGGATGTGATGCAATGCTTCGGATCCATCGAGCACGATCCTTTCAGAAAGATACTGAAGCTGGGTGTCGATGAACCCGACTGGCTGGAAGAGGCTGTGGAGATGGTACAGATCACCGCCCCGCTGCCCCGTTACAAGGCGCTAACCGTCACCGGCGAGCTGCTGAACAACGCAGGTGCCTATGGTTACCAGGAGCTGGGATACAGCCTCTCCTACGGCAACCAGCTGCTCTCGAAGCTGATCGAGAAGGGTGTGGATCCCTCACTGGCAGCCAAGAAAATCAAGTTCAACCTGGGTGTGGGCTCCAACTATTTCATGGAGATTGCCAAGTTCCGTGCCGCACGCTGGTTATGGGCTGAGATCGTGAATGCCTATCGGCCGCCCTGTGCACACGATTGTGACAACAAGGCTCCCGACGGCACCTGCCGCTGTGCCGCCAAGATGAACATACATGCCATCACCTCACGCTTCAACCAGTCGCTCTACGACCCCTACGTGAATCTGTTGCGCACGCAGACCGAGGCCATGTCGGCCACCATCGGTGCGGTCGACTCGCTCACCGTGCGTCCTTTCGACGAAGCGTTCGAGACACCTACCGCCTTTGCCGAGCGCATCGCCGTGAACCAGCAGCTGCTGCTCAAGGAGGAGTCACACTTCGACAAGGTGACCGACCCCGCTTCCGGCTCCTATTACATCGAGACACTCACCAGCTCGCTGGCAGAGCAGGCCTGGAAGTTGTTCCTCGAGACTGAGGAGAACGGTTTCTACGCGGCCCTCAAGGCCGGCAAGGTGCAGGATGCCATCACAGCATCAGCCGACAGCCGGTTTAATGCTGCTGCCAGCCGCAAAGAGATCCTGCTGGGTACCAACCAGTATCCCAACTCCAGTGAGACGATGGCTGATAGACTCAAGGGGCTTACTGATGACCAGTGTGGATGTGGTGCCGATGGTGCCAAGACTGCGCTGAAGCCTCTCGGCACACGCCGTCTGGCCGATCCCTTCAATGCGTTACGCCTGGCAACCGAACGTAGTGGCAAGACACCGAAGGTGTTCATGCTCACCATCGGTAATCTGGCCATGCGCCTGGCCCGTTCACAGTTCTCCGGTAACTTCTTCGCCTGTGCCGGTTACGAGCTGATCGACAACCTGGGCTTCAAGAGCGTGGCCGAAGGAGTGCAGGCCGCCCGCGACAAGAAGGCCGATGTGGTGGTGCTCTGCTCGAGTGATGAGGAGTATGTGACCTATGCACCGGAGGCATATGACCTGCTCAGGGATGGCAGTGAGCTGTTCGTGGTGGCGGGTTCACCCGCCTGCATGGATGACCTGAAGGCCCATGGCGTTGAGCATTTCATCCATGTGCGCAGCAATGTGTTGGAGACACTGACAATGTTTAATGAGAAACTATTATAAATCCGATCAGGTTCTTTGAATCTGGCAGCGACAAAACAGGACAATGGACGGAGAGGGAAAACTGATAAACTGGGTAAAGGTAGCCCATCCCTGGGCTATCCCGGCATCGGCTTCGCCGGCGCTGATTGGCTTCTCTTACGTGTTCTATCTTCATGAAACAGGTACGTTAGCCGATGTGAACTGGAGCTTTGGTGTGCTCGCCATCCTGGGAGCAATCATCTTCCATCTGGCCGGCAACCTGATCAGTGAGTACCACGATTACATGAGCGGTGTGGATATCAAGGAGAAGACCGGACCCGAACGTCTGATCGTCAAGGGTCTCTTCAAGCCCAAAACCGTTTTGTATTATGGTTATGTGGTTTTGACAGTAGGTGTTCTCCTGGGAGTCTATCTCCTGCTGCATACCGGGTTGCCCATGCTGGCATTCGGGTTTATCGGAGTCATCAGCTCCACCCTTTACTATCGCTTCAAGTACGTGGCACTGGGTGATCTGATCATCTTCATCAGCTACGGTATGGCGATTGCCCTGGGAGTGGCTTACGTGATGACCGTACAGATCATCTGGCCTACACTCCTGGTGGTAGCACCCACTGGTCTGCTGGTGGTGGCAATACTTCATGCCAACAACACCCGCGACATGCTTCAGGACAAGGCAGCCGGCATCCGCACACAGGCCATGCGCCTGGGGGTGGAGGGCTCACAGGTGGTCTACCAGACCATCCTGTTGCTTGCCTACATGCTTGTCGCCATGGCGGTGTGGATGAGGTTCCTGCCCTCTCTCTCATTCGTGGTACTGCTAAGCTTCCCTTTGGTAATGAGGAATATACGGCTGATGAAGAAAGTAACACTTGAGGATCTGGGTATCATTCGCTTTCTCGATACCGATACCGCCAAGCTGGTGTTGCTCTTCAGCCTGCTGCTCGCCGCCGCCAATTTTGTCGCTCCCTTTTTATAAAAGAATCAGAACAAACAACAATACAGTATATGCAACCAAATTTTAAAGAAATAAACATTCAGTCCGACGGGTTCAGCTCTGTCGACGTGAAGGAATGGACCGAGAAGAACGAGATCAAGTCCGACTGGCTGACGCCCGAACAGATTCCCGTGAAGCCGGTATACACGAAGGAGGATCTCGAAGGCATGGAGCATCTCAACTATGCAGCCGGCGTGGCTCCCTATCTGCGTGGACCCTATTCCTCCATGTACGTGATGCGTCCCTGGACCATCCGCCAGTATGCCGGCTTCTCCACTGCCGAGGAGTCGAACGCCTTCTACCGTCGCAACCTGGCGGCCGGACAGAAAGGGCTTTCGGTAGCCTTCGACCTGCCCACGCACCGCGGCTATGACGCCGACAACGAACGAGTGGTGGGCGATGTCGGCAAGGCCGGTGTCTCCATCTGCTCGGTAGAGGATATGAAGATCCTCTTCGACGGCATCCCCCTCAACAAGATGTCGGTATCGATGACCATGAACGGCGCCGTACTGCCTGTGCTGGCTTTCTACATCGTGGCAGCCCAGGAACAGGGCGCCAAGCTCGAAGAGATGGCCGGAACCATCCAGAACGATATCCTCAAGGAGTTCATGGTGCGCAACACCTACATCTATCCGCCCAAGTTCTCGATGA
>CAZBFS010000016.1:0-18264 GCA_964491215.1 uncultured Proteiniphilum sp. | reverse complement strand
CTTTTCTTTTGTGGTCAAAGAAGAGGATGACCTCACCCCAAAAAAGAAGGAGCATTTCACACTCGAGGAACTGAAACAGTCCTGGTTGAACAAGATCAGACAGAACTGCATCTTCATCTCAGCAAGGGAAAGGGAGAACATCGACGCACTCAAGCAGCTCATCTACGAGCAGGTGAAGGAGATACACATCACCCGTTTTCCCTATAATGATTTCCTTTACCAGACCTATGAGGAGGAATAAGAGGTAAGCACTGATGGGGAACTCGGCAAAATGAAACGCTTTCTTCCGCAGGATTGCCTGCTCTAGGAGAGCTCTTCCAGGTTAGTAATACCTGCTTGGGTAAAGGCAACCCTGAAACGTTTATAATCGATATGGTCCTCAAATTTTAGCTGCATGACGATGTTTACATAGTACACCTTCTCGCCAAAAAATTCAATGGAGAGTCCCTCTTCATTAAGACAATAGATCGCCTCATCGGGATTATCCGTTTTTTGCATGAAGCGAGACAAATGAAATCGCATGATGTCGTTAATACCAGCTATCGGGTAATCACAGTTGTGGTTGATTTTCTCCCGGTCTAAGAAGACCAGCTTGCGATAAAGGATTATTTTTTCATCCGTGATACGATTTTCTGCCTCGACCAGAGGGCTCCGGCATCTCAGGTGCATAATTTCCCGCGGCACTTTTTCTTCGGTAATAAAATCTACACCTTCTTTGATCCATCCTATCGTAGTATCCTTGATACCAATCTCTGTTTTATGGTCAAAATACCGGTTAAGCCGTTTATGAGCGAAATAATAACGCATCAATTCCTTGATACGGTCTTTCAGCATATAGCTTACGACCAGTGCAATAAACAGTGGCATTGTAAAGTTGCCGTAACTCTTTTGAAATGAGAAAGCAATACCAGTAGCAAAAATCATCGAGAGTCCAGCTGCAATACTATAGTAAATTTGCTCCACTATCACACCCTCTCTCCTTTTGCGTGCACGCAAAAAGAGATCACTTTCTACATATTTCTTCAGGATGCTTCTCCGAAAAATAAACTCATTGTTCTTTACCGGATTATCTTTCCCTACACTGATATATCCCTGCTCTTTTCGATAGGTCGCTTCTTCATGCCAGAGTGTAGACAGGAGTGTGATAGATTGCTGATATTTCCTGCTGTCCTTTGCTTGCAGAAATCCCACAAGATAGCCGGTCCTCTGGTCTACCAGATCACTGATATATTCATCGGCGAAGAAATAATAATTCAGGTGTTCAGGGGAAATGGTGGGGACATTGATAATCCGCCTGAGATTCCTGTATTTCAAAAGGATGCCTCTGAGGCTCTCTACATATGTGGAAACCAGATAATCCATATCGTCCTTGATGTGATTATTCAGCAAATGGACCACCTCGTTGCGGATGGCACTTTTAAAAATAGCCGTGAACATTTTTATCCGGGATTCATACTCCCTGATAGCTGTGCGTGTTGGCTCGCTGGCTGTTTTATTGAAAACCTCCTCCAGATTCTTTAATGGATTTGTCTCACCTTCGGCAATCTCCCGTAACAGGAAAACCGGGGTTATCAACCTGATATAGTTTTTTACATCTCGGTAAAAATGATTTTTCTCATATGTCTGAGAACTGATATCCAGGCTATTCGGCACGAACATCCAGGTATTGATGGAGAAAATGTTATGTTCCTGCTTACGGCGAACCAGAAAACCGACCTTGAACTCAATGGAAAACTTATCATGTATCTTGGCTGCGATATCAATCATATTTCAAATGCTCTCCTCTTTTCAAAAAAACAACCCGTTGGTATATCCTAACCAGCAAAGCACCGTCTCACCCCACACCATTATCAATACCCAGCTGATCAACATCATGGTGATACCGAACTTAAACGTATCACTCCAGCTGTATTGGTCGGTAGTATATAACAGCAAAGCCGGCTTGCTGTTGAACGGTAATACATAGACATGTTCTATCAGCAGTGCCACGGGGAAAGCCAGACTGAGTATCGGCAGGTTGAACCTTTGTGCGACGCCGATCGCTATTGGTACAAAGATGAGCGTTCGCATCGTCTTACTTTGAAAAATAAGGGCAGAGAAGAGCATCGCTCCTGTAAGGATCATAAACAACACCCAATATGGTGTAGCTTCGGTAATACCAAAATGAGTAAACAGTGCGTTGATCATTGTACCCGGCAAATTGGTAGCATCCAACCCCGCTCCAAGGGTATAAGCGCCAGCCGAAAAGAGCAACAGATGCCAGGGGATATCAACATCGTTCCATTTCACAATCCCAATCACCGGTATCAGTGCGATGACAGCTCCCAGGAAAGCCACAGCCGTTTGACTGATGCCATGCTGCTTATCAGTAGCCCATAAGGCCAACACCATCACAAATATAGCGATCGCCTTGTACTCTTCTGCTTTCATCTTGCCGAGTTTCGCCAACTCTTCTCTCAAGCGATCGATGCCCCCTTCAATTTGCGGCACTGCTTCACCTTTCTTGAGCGGAAAGATCAATTTTGTGCCGATGAACCATCCAATCACCATCAACAGCAGACACAACGGGAAAGCCGCTACGAACCAGTCCTGATAGCTGAAGACACTCCATCCCATAGCTCCGGCTATCAATGCTCCGGCCAGTAAGTTCGCACCTGAACCGGTGATGAACCCTGATGCGCCGATATTGATCTGGAAGAGATTCTGCAGCACCAGATTCCGTCCGAAGTTGTTGCGGTTCTTTCCACCCGTAGCACCATAAATGGCTGCGATAACCATGAAAATGGGGAGAAGGATCGTCGCTTTCGCTGTTGTAGCCGAGATGAATGCGGACAACACGATGTTGATAACCATGAAGCTGAAAATGATCATCGTGGCGTTCTTTCCGAACTTGATCACGAACCACAATGCAAAACGTTTGGCAACCTGAGTCTTCACCAGCATGCTGGCCAACACGAATGAGAGGATGTTCAACCACATCACGGGATGCCCCAGTTGCGCATAAGCGGTTTTCTCGGTGGTAACACCGGTGAGAACAACCGCCAGGATCAGTACGAGAGAGGTGAGGTAATTTGGAATGGACTCAGTGATCCAGAGGATGATGGAACTGACGAAAATAGCCAGCATCGCGTAATTGATTCTCGAGAAACCATCAGCGCCCATCTCTCCAAAGCGCTTTGCTGATTCTTTGCCTAAAGCAGCAATATCAAACGTTTCAAGATAAGGAATCGAAGCAAACCAATAGATATAGACAAATGCCATAACGGCAAGAGGTCCCCCGACAATAGACATCCACTTTTCGAAGTTGGTTTTTTGCAGTTTTGGCAACTTCTCGATACGATAGTGATTCATATCAAGTGGATCAAATTTCGTCTCTTTATCCATTCTTCTTCTGTTTGTGCAATTTGGTGTTTCGGGAACGAAATGCCCATCATCCGTTTCACCGAATAGTTGTCTCACCCACGAAGGGTCTCTACCACTTGCTATAGGGGTTTTTCATCAGCATCGAATTGTAATACCTCACGTCGCCGGTTACTTCTTCTCCCAGCCACTGTGGTTTCTCAAACGTGTCATCTTCACTTGACAATTCTACCTCTGCCAGTGTCAGACCTTGATTCTCGCCATAAAATTCATCTACTTCGAAAACGAAGAGGCCCGATTTCACTTCGTAACGGGTTTTATCAATCACCCCCGGTTCGCAGATCTTGAGCAATTCTTCTACTTCCGCAACAGCTATCTCCATTTCCCATTCATAACGTGAAGCCCCGCTTGCATTGCCAATACCTTTGATGGTGAGATAGCCTTTACTGCCTTTGATGCGTACACGAACGGTTCGCTCGGGAACCGAAGAGAGATATCCCTGTGTAATGCGCGTTTGTTTAGCCGATTCACTCTTGAATGCATCGGAATTGACCAAAAACTTCCTTTCAATTTCTTGTGCCATGTTGGTTGTGTCGATTAATTTGCCAATGGTTTGTTTATCATCCCGATCACACGTTTGATCGCTTGCAGGTAATTGATATTCTCTACACCTTCAAGCCCTACATCCTGTATGGTTTTCCTGATGTCTGCCAGCTCAACCGACTCGGAGTTGATGGTTTTCACCATTGCTCCGTTGATATATACTTCACCTGTTTCACAGATCGTATCATTCACCATATATCCATACCGGATCTTCTCCACTCTAACAGCCTGTAGGTCGGGATGATCCTCTATCAATCGCAGAAACTCCTCCAACGTGTAGGTCTCTTTGGTGAGAACGGGCAGAGTCGTCACCAGAAAAGCGGGAAACACCTCTGTTTGAAGAGTCTGGGCGGAGATGGGAAAATCACCTTTCATCAGGGGATTCCACTGCTCAAGTCCTTCCACCGTCTGCACGTATGTCTTGATGTCCATCTTCCCATCGCGGATCTTTGTGTTGTGGATGTCGTTCGTGCGACTCACAATATAAGTTTCCACACTACGTCGCTCCCATACTTTCTCCGGTACGGGAACTGAAAGGCGGGCCATCCGCTTTTCAGCTTCGGCAAAACAACGTCCGAATGAACGGAACTCAAATCTGGGCTTCGAGATTGCTCCAATCTCCATTTTTTCTTTGTTCATCTATTGTTACAATTATTTGAATCTCTATTAATTTATTTGCTGGAGGGAACAAGGGTCAACGAAGTTACCTGCTTTCACTGACCCCTGATCCCTTATTGAAAATCCTACTGAGTGCCAATAATTCAATGCAGGCCTGCTACCTCTTCACTGCCGGCAACATTAACAACTCCGGGAGTGGCAGTAGCATATACCCACTTGCCGACACCATTCTCCCAACGGCTATAGGATGCGGGGGCAGGTTTCTCATAATCCACCAGATTAAAGTCATCCAGACTTAAGGCTGCCGGAGAGAAAAGCTGTACTCTTACCGGTTTCTTCGCCGACAACCCACTGCCAAAGAACTGATCTGCCGGGTGTCCCGCATGATCTGCCTGTACATCCTCGCTGTAGAGCAACAGATAACCACCTGCTGGCAATGTCTGGGTTTCTGAACCGGTCCATACCAGTTTTTCGTCTTTCTCGATATAGACATCCTTCAGCTTTATCGCGACCGCTCCTTTATTGAACACCTCAATGAACTTATCATTGCCATTCAGCTCGTTCAACACCAGATTTTCATACGGGACAGGAATGGCTCCGACAGTAAAGGTCAGTTCCGCTGAAACCGCTTTCATGCCTGCCTGATTGTCTGCAACAACCACAAAGGACACTACAGCCTTATCGGCCTGTTTCGGGATCATGCCGCTATATGTGTCGCCGCTCCCCTTTGTCATGGTTACTTCTGTTTGTGTTCCGCTGTTCACCTTATAACGGATCTTTGCACCCGTCACACCCTGCAGGTCGGTGATCGTCGCAGTTACGGTCACCTCATCATCGGGTGTAACCGTTGTCGGGCTATACTCAATCTTCTCTATGGTTGCCGGTCCGTTATACATATCGTCCTCCACGCAGGAAACGGTAAACAACATCAGTGCAATCAATATATTTGCTGCAAATACTTTACTCATTTTCATATCATTAGTTTTTTTATTCCAGTGCATGTTACTCGCAACCATTGATTAGGTCTATTATTACATCATTCATGCTTCCGGATCCAATCGTTTAAATGCTCGTTATATTATTTGAAATGGAGTGTGTGTTAAAATACAATTTCACAACGCACTGATACCATGCTATAATCTACACCCGCCTCACCTTTTGTTTCGGTAACTTTCGTATAATCCTTGGTAGGTGTACCGAATGCATCGTGACCCACGAACAACTTACCTTTGCCGGTTGCGTAGCGATCATTATTGTTATACTGATAGTTTAGCATAAATTTCACATTGCTACTAACCCAGAAATTCAATCCCAAGGCATAGGCTTCACCAGCTCCCCCATACACTCCACCGGTGAAATCATTCAGATCCAGCGATTCGTAACGGGCTGTCAACTCCACATCACCCCAATTTTGTACAGGTCGTATCCGGTTGTATTTTGCCCCCCCCTGGTCATAACGTTGTTGCCCTCCGAAAAGAAGATATCCGGCTTGGGCATACCATCCGCCGAAGTTCTTTTCCTTTTTGTTCACCGCCGGGGAGTCATCTTTAAGGTAGACCGTGGTACCAATATAAGCACTTTCGAAACGTAGTCCTCTGTAATGACCTGCCAGTTCAGCAGTGTAAAGAAGGGAATGGTCCACACCCTTGATTACATCTGTATCAATATATTTTTTCCGGTTGATGGATGTGGAATTCCTGGTGCTGAAACGCATCCCCCCATAATCGCCGGGGGCATCATGTGCCTTGGGAGTCCGGTAAGAGACCGCTCCTCCGATGTGCAAACCCATACCGTTGGATTTGTGTAAAGGACGAATCACCACTTTCCCTGTATAAGACACACCGGTTCCACGACCAAAATCCTTGTTGTTATCCTGCACATTCGCCACCTCCTCCGCTCCGGCTATTTCCTGAAAGAAAATTCCTCCCGAAGCCCATATCACCGGAACACTGTATTTGACATTCGCACCTATATGACGCGAGGGAGCAAGATAGGTCACCATGGGACGTTCCATGAACTGGAGGTAACGGGATGAGGTGGTACGTTGCATGGAGAAGTTTTCTTTGAAGTTCCCAATTTGTACTTCCACGTTCTTAATCCCGTCGTAACGGAGATAAGCATCTTTTAGCTCTGCAAATCCGTTCGCCATATCAATATCAATTTCACCATACCAATTCTTCGTAACCTGAGCTTTTACCGCGAAACGGGCGCGACGGATACTGGCTCCGTTACCAATAGGATCATAATCATCATCAACCCCGAAAAAGCCTGCGTAGTCGGCCTGAACACGTGCATCTAGCCATATCCTGTAATCCGAATCTACCGATTCGAACACCAGTCTGCCATCCTGCATTTCTGCCTTGACATTCTCCGACTCCACCTCCATTCCATACTGGTCAAATTTTACTGTATCCTGCGCGATAGCGGTGCCTGTAAAAAAAAGGACCAGTAACAAACAAATTGTTTCTCTTTTCATTCGTGATATTATTAAAATTAAACGTGTTATAGCGATTGAATAAACTGTGTCAGATTCTCATTTCTCTGTAATCCCATTTTAGCTCGTAATCGATAGCGTGATATCTCTACACTTTTGGTAGAGATATTCAACAATGGCGCCATTTCTTTTGACGACAACCCGATCCGCAGTAAGACCAGAATTTTCTTTTCTTTGTTTGTCAGATGGGGATTGGATTCGTTTAGTTTTTCAATGAACTCCATATGTGCCTGCTCAACCTGTCGATAGATCTCATCGACTTCACCCGAGAAACTCATCCGTTGTTTAATCTCTATCAGTTGGTTTTTCAGCAGTCTGATTTTATCTTCTGCACCATCGGCCTTGATGGCCTCCTCAATTGAGTCTGAAATAAGTTCCAGATAGTTTCGTTGTTCTCCAATGTTTAACGAGTAGGTGATCAATTGATTCTTTCTCTCTTCCAAACGAGTAGCCAGACTCACATTTTCCAGCTGAACGGTACTTACTTCAATATCATTCAATGCTTTCTGACAATCGCTGAACAGATTCTGCTTGGCTTGCCGATAACCCTCGGCCCGTGCTTTCGCGTAATTGCGCTTGTTCAGGACAATGATGTAAATCACGAACGCGATTACCAGCAGAATCAGTGCCGACAGAAACAAATGGTGGGTGGTGTTTACAGGAACATGATAAGTCACGTCAGAAGCGACAGGTACAGTCCGAGCCCCAGGATCGGGGATGATCTCATTACTCGACACCTGAATACCAAACACTCTATCCACAAAGAAAAGAGAGATAAAGGTGAAAACAATAGACAAAACAGGTGTAGTGATCCAACTCAACACAATATTTCCAATCATTTTCATCTTCAACTCCTGTACTCCTTTCACAAGTCCTACACCAATCAGCGCCCCGACTAACACCTGGGAGCTGGAGACCGGCACCAAAGGGATAGGAGGCAATCCGGCACTTATGAGTGTGTTGGAGAGGGAGGTGGATGAAAATATAAACAAAACCATTGCTTGCGCCAGCACTGCCGCAATGGCCATCTCAGGAGTCATCGACAGTACACCATTCCCTATCGTGTACATCACTTTCTTGCTGTACGTAAAAATACCCAGGGCTATTGCAAGAGAGCCGATGAAAAACAGAAATTGAGTGGAGGAGATGCTGAGCGATCCAATATTCAATGAGAAAGAAAAAGAGTCCACAAATACACCCATCACGTTGGCTATATTATTCGCTCCCAGACTGTAGGCAGCAAACGCCCCGATCACAATCAATGACACCCTGATGAGTGACTCCATCTTTAACATATGCATGCGGGATGAGCGAATGAATTTGCGGATCAGCAGGTACAAGAGATATGAGAATGCGGCACCTAACACCGGACTGATAACCCACGATCCCACAATTTTCGCTAAGATTCCATATTCAACAGGGTTCGCTGTATAATAACACCAACCCACAATGGCTCCCACAATGGCATGTCCTGTTGACACAGGCAACCGGTATCGGGTCATGATCATCACGATAACAGCGGCACACAACGCAACCGTAAACGCTCCTCCAATGGCATTTACTGTTCCCAGTGCAGACAAGGTCTTCGTGGTGCCGGTTCCCTGAATGACCGATCCCAGTATAACGAATAAGCTTCCAATGATAGCGGCGGTCCTGAATCTGATCATCTGGGTTCCAACTGCCGTACCAAAGAGATTTGAGGCATCATTGGCTCCTAATGACCATCCCAGAAACAACCCACTTGTAAGGAAAAGGAAGATAATCATAGTTGATAAGGGTTACACCATTCGTTTAATAGCCATGATAGAGAGCAGGTCTGCCACTTTTTCGGCTGTGTCCGATATATTTTCAATATGTAATGTGAAATAGCGTAAGTGAAACTTTTCACTCAATTTAAGCTCCGGCATCTCTTTAAATATTTTCCGTCTGATCACATCTGCCATCAGGTCAGTCTCTTTTTCATAAAAATAGACCCGGTGTATCTTTTCATTCACATTCACCGGCTCACTAAAATATGACTTCGCTGCAGGTATCGTGGATTCGGCAGCAGAGACTGATGTTTGTGTAAGACGGATAAAATCGGATATCAACACAGCCGGGATATTGGGTGTTTCTACCTCAAACTGGAATAAATTCTTTTTTGCCTGATCAATCAGATTATCCATCTCTTCAAGCAGGCGCATGATATCTCCCCTCACCTGCGGCATCAAAGATTGTAGATATAGGGTCGTTTCAATTTCACGGCGCAACTTATCCGATTCCCTTTCTGAATTAGCAAGTTGAATGATATCGTTATTGAAATTCTCAGTATTGTTATAGAGGTAGTTTTTAACACCTTCTTTAAAAAGTAACAAACTCTGGTCCACACAATTCAGAAATTTATCAATGAGTTCAATTGATTTATTCGTTCGGGAAAACAACATACTGATATAGATATTAAGATGTATTTCTGCTCTAACCAACCAAAAAAAGTTATCGCATCACAATTATTCTGCAATGTTACAAAACTTTTCCAGGATGGCAGCAAATATGAGTCGAAATACGCAACACACAACTTGAAAGGATAAGCAAGATCATGTATGGTTGCTTGTTATTGTTACTCGCTCATTATAATCACATTATGAAATCGATGTATAGCTGTGAATGTCAAAAAAAATAACTCTACATACAAAATGTAGAGTTATTGTACAGGTTTATATATGAGATATCTATAAACGATGAAAGCTCTTTTGGGTTAATTTCTGCAGAGTGTCTCATTGAGGGCAATCACTGCATCCTCATAATGATCGCGACTGATCACGAACTGCATGTTGACCTGCATGAGCGACTGAGCAAAGCTCTCCACATTGATACCCTTCTCATAGAGAGCTTTGGCGGCATAATAGAGAAAACCCGGCATGGCAATGTTGGACCCCATGGCGCATATAATGGCCATCGGATGAGCGTCAACCTGATAAAACACCTCTTTAAGCACCCTGATCAGCTCATGACTTTTATCATTGTCCCACACAACCATGGTGATAGAGTTGGCGTTGGTCGATTTCAGGATGTAGCTCACCCCATATTTCACGAAGTAGTTCATGATCTGCCCGTCGAAGCCCACCTCACCCACCATCATGGGGTCATGCACTTCGATGGCGATCACCTTGCGGGAGCCGGAGACAATCTCCACCCGGGGCTCAGGTGAGACATAATCGTGTGAGATGAGGGTTCCGGGATGTTCGGGTTCAAAGGTGTTTTTGATGCGGATATCAATGCCTGCCAGCTCCAGCGGCTTGGCTGCCTTGGGATGGATTGCCTCCATGCCGATATCGGCCAGCTGGTCTGCGATCACATAGTTGGTATGCCCCACGGGGATGCTGTTTTCCACCCCCACAATCTTGGGGTCGGCACTTGAGAGATGAAACTCCTTGTGGATCACCGCCTCCTGTGCTTTCACCTCCACGGCGATCTTACTGAAGGTCACTTCGCTGTATCCGCGGTCAAAAGCCCGCATAATACCTTCTGTACCTTTGGTGTAACCGGTAGCCACACACAACACATTGCTGAAATCGATGTCGCTGAACTCCTTGTGGATGCGCTCATCGATGGTCAGCGGCTCGTTGTCGTTGAACCCGCACAAATCAATGAAACGGGCGTTGATGCCGTTGTTGTTGAGGATATTGACCGAGTTCCAGCCGGAGTGTGCTTCCCCGAGGGAGGCCAGTATCTCGCGTGCTGCAAGGTGAATATCGGTGCGGTTCACGTAACCGGAGGCAAGCACCTTGCCCAGGCTGTATAGCACCGTCTTGGCCTGGTCCACACGAAAGCGGATAAAGTCGCGAGCCTCCTTCAGTTCCAGCCCAATATCGGCAAAACCGTCGTTGATGAGCAGCAGCCGCTGACAGAACGAATCGAGGGCACTGCTGTAATCCTCACCATTGAGGAACTTGTTATAGATACCCGGTTCACCGGTCTTCTTATGTTCCAGCAACCAATTGGTCACGTTGTTGTAGGCCGACACCACGAAGATGCGGTTATAGAGTTGCTCTCCCTTTCTGTTTCCCCGGATGATGTTTTGCATTACATCCTGAAACTGTGACATGGAGGTACCGCCGATTTTTTCTACTGTGAGCATTGGAGTGATCTCAATTAATGATGTTGTGACGAATCTGCGACAAAGATAGGAGAATATTTTTAATTCTCTAAAACCGTTTCAGCTCCCGATACACTTTGTAGATGGGAAAACCCATCACGTTGAAGTACGAACCCTCGATCTTTTCCACCCCCACGTAGCCAATCCATTCCTGCACCCCGTAAGCACCCGCCTTGTCCATCGGGCTGTACAAATCGAGATAATAATCAAGCTCATCATCGCCGAGATCACCAAAGGTGACCCAGGCAGTGTCGGAAAAGGCAACAGATTTATTCAGGGATGAGAGACAAACACCCGTGATAACACGATGCCGTGCTCCGGAGAGCATCCTTAACATCCGGCGGGCATCCTCCCTGTCGGCAGGCTTGCCCAGTATCAGTCCGTTCAGCAGCACCATCTCTTTCAGCGCATCAAGGTATACTGCTGCCTTTTTGCGTGCCAGATACTCCGCCACCTCATCGTGTGGAAGATCATCGGGAAATGATTCATCAACATCGGGCAGGGTACGCAGTTCATATCCCAGGTCGATACCCGAGAGCAGCTCCTGTCTTCTGGGCGAGGCAGATGCCAGTATAACCTTGTATGTGGTGATCCTCATCAGCAATTACTGTTTTTTTCTGTTTCTTTACGTTCCTAATTTTTTTCGGGCCGAAAGATACGAAAAAAAAATGTCATCCCGGACAGCCTCACCACCCTGTACTGTGGGCATGATGGGTATCTGTGGCTCTGACCCTCCGTTTTGTGGTCAGACAAATCCTGTCTATCTTTGCAGTCAAACATCAGCTGTATGATCGTCGACATTGCGACCTCTCCTGCTCTCTATCCCTATTATCAGCAAGAAAACGACACCGTGATCGTGGTCGATATCTTTCGCGCATCCACCACCATATGCCGCATGCTGCACAACGGAGCAGCGGCAATCATTCCGGTGTCCGACATCGAAGAGGCGAAGCGATACAAGGCAGCGGGTTACCTGGTAGGCGCAGAGCGAAAGACGCGCAAGTGCGACTTCGCCGACTGCGGCAACTCACCCTTCGATTACACCCCTGAGCGGGTAAAAGGAAAGGAGGTGGTCTTCACCACCACCAACGGCACCATGGCCATCAAGCAGAGCGAGAATGCCAGGGAGCTGTTGATCGGTTCCTTTTCAAACATTGGTGCGCTGGCCGAACATTGCATGAAACGTGCAGAGCGTATCGTGATCATATGTGCTGGATGGCACAACCGGATCAACCTGGAAGACACGCTTTTCGGGGGTGCTTTCGTGGAACGTCTCTATGTCGGGGGAAGGGTCACCATAGGCTCAGACGCGGTACGGTTGGCGCAACTGATGTGGCAAGAGGCGAAAACGGACCCGATAACTTTCCTAAAGGGTAGCGACCACTATGCGCGGCTCATCGCCAACGGTGCGGAGGGTGATGCCGCCTACTGTCTGAGCAGCGACACACTCTCTGTGGTGCCGCTCTTTCACCCTGCGGACAAAAAAATAAGAGCCTCCCGTTAAGGAAACCCCTTATTCATCCCAGTCGAACGGATCATCGGGAACGGTTCCGGCAAACTGATCCAGGTCGCGCCGTTCCTTTTTAGTGGGGCGTCCCGTGCCGCGCTGCCGGTCCACGAAACCGCTGATCCGGTTGAGCTCCAGCAACTCATACTGCTCCTGTGGCGTCACATTTTCCATGTATTGCGGCACCATCTTTGCGCCCATCCTTTTATCCGAGAGTGCCACCACCTTGAACGAATAGGTGACAGGTGGTTTCCTGACCTGTATTACCTCCCCCGCACGAACATTTCTGGAAGGCTTCACCACAGTCTCACCAATCAGCACACGTCCTTTTTTACATGCCTCCGAGGAGGCAGTGCGCGTCTTGAAGATGCGTACAGCCCAGAGCCATTTGTCAATGCGCACTTCATCCATCACACAACACCTTATTTGTTATTGTATTGATTCATCGTCGTGTTGATACCGGACAGACAGAAGCTACGGATCATATCTACTGCTGTGTCAATACGCTCCGGCAACAACAGCTTCTCCTCCTGCGAAAATTCCTCCAGCACATAATTAACCTGTGCTCCATGAGGAAAATCATTGCCGATACCGAACCGCAACCGCGGATAATCCTGACCTATCAGTTCCTGAATATGATGCAACCCGTTGTGGCCGGCGTCGCTTCCCCTTGCTTTGAGACGCAGTGTGCCAAAAGGGAGCGCCAGGTCGTCGACCACCACCAGCAGCTGCCGGTTGTCTATCTTCTCCTTTTGCAGCCAATAGCGGATGGCGTTGCCGCTCAGGTTCATAAAGGTGGAGGGTTTGAGCAGCACCAGTATCTTGTTTCGCAACCGCATCTCGGTCACGAAGCCATAACGTCTGTCCTCAAAAACAGCATTGGACGCTTTTGCAAAAGCGTCCAACACCATAAAACCTATATTGTGGCGGGTTTGCTCATAATCAGATCCTATGTTGCCCAATCCCGCAATCAAATACTTCATCACATACCTCGTTAGGTTACTGCGCCTTGGCTGCGGCACCCCTTGCAGCACGTGTCAGCTGTACACGCGATACCACTGCGTTCTTGGCAGTGAGAATCTCCAGGTTTTCGAAATTGAGATCTCCCACCTGAATCGATTTGCCCAGTTCCAGATTCTCTACGTTCACCACCAGCTCTTCCGGCAGGTGGGCAGGCAATGCCTTTACCTTCAGCTTGCGGCTGTCGAGCGAGAGCTTACCACCTGCTTTCACACCGGCTGCAAGACCTTCCAGGCGTACCGGAACCTCAATCACCACCGGAACCTTTTCAAATACATGGAGGAAGTCAATATGGAGGATGTTGTCTTTCACCGGGTGGAACTGAATCTCCTTCACGATGCCCATCAATTTCTTTTCTCCCAGGTCGAGGTTCACCAGATACACTTCGGGTGTGTAAACCAAATTGCGTACATCACTGTTCTTCACGACAAAATTGAGATTCTCTCCGTCGTGACCACCATAAACCACGCAGGGTATCAATCCTTCGCTACGGTGAGCTCTGGCCGCCTTTTTGCCGAAATCATTCCTGATTTCGCCTTTTAAATCAAATGTTTTCATTCTTCAATTGTTGTTTTGTGTTACTCAAAATAAAGCTGCTTTCTTTATTTCCCATCACACCTGGGAGCTCTCAAAAAAGCGGCGCAAAGATAGTGATTTTCTTTTTATTGTCCAATTATTTAGTGGGTTCTTTTTCTTGACAGCTACTGACGGCCATTTATCGGTGACACGATGTAAAAAAAATGAACCTGCCACTTCTCTCTCTACTTTTCACAATTACTGCACTGTAATAACAAAAAAATCATTACTTTTGCAGTTGGGTAATATTGCACAGAGGATAGATCTTTTTTCACTGCAGCACCTGCATGTTGAAACGGGTCAGTGCTTATTCAGCATCATAAAATAAGCTCATTTAAACAATGATAAACAGAAATTTAATTCGTATCCGTATCGTACAGATAATATATTCATGGTACCAGAATACGAATAAGGATTTGCGCAGTGTGGAGAAAGAGCTTCTTTTCGGCTTGCAAAAATCATATGACCTCTACTTCTATCTGCTCTCGCTAATGGTGGAACTGACCAAAGCATATGAAAGCAGGGTGGAAGCCAAGAAGAACAAGCACCTCCCCTCCTGGGAGGATCTCAACCCCAACATCCATCTGATTGAAAACAGATTCATGCAACAGCTAATGAGCAACAAGCAATTGCAGCATTACTTCGCTGAACGACCCATGATCTGGGATGCCGACACCTCGTTTTTGAAGAACCTGCTCGACACCATCCTCGAATCCGACACCTATAAGAGCTATGCAGAGATCGCCTCACCCAGCTATGACGAGGACCGTGAGTTCTGGAGGAAATGCTTCAAGCAGTTTATCTACCTCAACGAAGAGCTCGATGAGATTCTGGAGGATGAGTGCATCTATTGGAACGATGATGTAGAGATCGTGCAGAGCTTTGTATTGAAGACCATCAAGAGATTCTCGCAGAAAGAGGGCGCAGACCAGCCACTGCTTCCCATGTTCAAGGATGATGAGGACCGCACCTTTGCGTTGAGATTGTTACACGATACCATCCTGAACGAGAAGAAATACAGGGCTCTGATAGAGAAGCATACCCAGAAGTGGGATTTCGACCGCATTGCTTACATGGATATGATCATCATGCAGGTAGCTCTTTCAGAAATATGCACTTTTGAGTCCATACCCACCAATGTCTCACTCAACGAGTATATCGAGATTGCCAAATCGTACAGCACACCCAAGAGCAGTATCTTTATCAACGGCATACTGGATGCGATTGTGCAGGAAATAAAAGCAGAAAATCCAATCTTTAAAAATTAATTTTCACATACCCTAAAAAATCATTCTTATGAATATTCTACTACAAGCAGCACAGGGCGGTGGCATGTCAGGCATGGGCAGTACCCTCTTTATGATGGTAGCCATCATCGCCGTATTCTACTTCTTCATGATCCGCCCCCAGCAGAAGAAACAGAAAGAGTTACAAAAGAGCCGCGCAGCAATGAAGGTGGGCGACAAGGTAGTTACTTCAGGCGGCATCCACGGCAGGATCAAAGAGGTAGGAGAAACCTGGTTCCTGGTAGAGGTTGCCGACGGTGTGAGACTCAAGTTTGAGAAAGCCTCTGTCTTTGCATCATCTGCCGACGTAACCACTCCCTAAAACTGTTTCCGGGAATGGAGGTAAAAGCCATCATCGAAAAATGGAAACCCAAAGTTGAAGCCTATTTTTCCACATACCCGTGGAAGAATACGCTCTTCTTTTTCCTTTTCCTTCTGCTGGCTTTTATCTTCTGGCTGATGCTCTTCTTCCAGAAAGAGAATGTGGAGGGGACCTATCGCATCCCGCTGAAATATGTCAATATACCGGAGGATGTTGTCTTTGACAACCCCCTACCCGATTATGTGGAGGTGAGCATCACCGACAACGGAGCTTCCATCTTCCGCCTCGACATCAGCAAGAAAGACTCGCTCGAGATCAACGTGACAGAGCTGACTGAGGGAGGCAACAGCAGTCTGCAGGGCGACCAGTATCGGCAGCTGATCCGTTCACGCCTCTTCTCCGGCACAAACATCAGGGGGTATTACCCGATGATCATCAACATCTCCACCTCGAAGTTGCAGAGCAAAGAGCTGAAAGTGGTTTTCGACGGGGAGATCACCACCAGCAGAGCCAACCTGGTTGCCGACAGTGTCTCCTTCCTGCCTGAACAGGTCACCGCCTACGGATCCCGTGAGTCGCTCAGCAAGCTGGAGCACGCCACCACTCAGTATACGCTCTTCAAGAACCTGAAAGCCACCTCTCAACTGCCCATATTCATCAACCGTGTGGAGGGGATCAAGTTCGTACCCGATCAGGTGGATATCTTCATCCCGATAGAAGAGTACACTGAGCGTACTTTTGAGGTGCCTATCATGGCAACAGGCCTACCCAACAAGCTGGATGTGAAGTTTTTTCCTTCACGTGCGAACGTCTCCTTTTCGGTAACTCTTGAGGAGTACCGCAAGATTGCTCCTGAAGATTTTGAGATCAGGTTGAACTACCGCACCTTCCACAGTAACGAAGACGGCAGGGTGGAGCTGCAGCTGAGCAAGAGCCCGGAAGCGGCACAGAATGTCCGTATATCACCCTCCTCAGTAGAGTTCCTCTTTGAAAACAAGGTAGCGAGATGATCATTGCAGGCATCACCGGCGGTATCGGGAGCGGCAAATCAGTCGTCAGCGAGCTGTTTCGCCTGCAGGGGGTTCCTGTTTTTGATGCCGACAGTGAAGCCAAGCAACTGAACGACACCTCATCGGTTATCCGCAGTGAGCTCACCGCCCTCTTCGGAAGCGAGTTGTATGCCGGTGGGTCACTCAACCGTCAACTGTTGGCTACCCTTATGTTTGGTGACAAGAAAAAAGTGGATGCGGTGAATGCCATCGTCCATCCTGTGCTGGCCCAATATTTCATGGAATGGTGTATCCGTCGCCAGAACCACCGGTTGGTGATAATCGAGGCAGCACTTCTCTTCGAAGCCGGCTTTGTGAGTTACCTCGACAAGGTGATCACCGTCTATGCCCCGGAATCGATCCGTCTGGCCAGGGTCACCCAGCGTGATCATACCAGCAGGGAAGCAGTGCAGGAGCGTATGAAGCACCAGATGCCGGAAGAAGAGAAAATGCTGCAATCCGATTATGTGATCAGGAACGACGGGAAGCAATCGCTCATCCGGCAGTCAGCAACAATACTGGAGGATCTCCTTCAGTTGGCGGCACGATAAAGAGATATATCTCAACTGCTTATTGAATCGCATTGCGTGGGGAAAAGTTGTGTTTTTGAAATATTAGCATTATCTTTGCAACCTTATAAATTTTTAGGTTATTAAATAAACAGCAACGTCATGATTGAAAAAATTGGTATCAACGCCGGAAAAGTATGGACCATACTGGATGAAAATGGCCGCCAGAATGTGAAAGAGGTTAAGAAGGCAGCCAAGCTGACCGACAAGGATCTCTATGCAGCCCTCGGATGGTTGGGCAGGGAAGGCAAAGTGGTGATGGAAGAGGTAGAAAAGGAGATCTACATTTCGTTGAGCTAACGAGGATAGATCATCCAAATAAAATGAGTTAAAGCTGTCTTCCGACAGCTTTTTTTTATCCTCTTTCCTGACAAAATGATCTCCTGTCAATTGATCTGCTACCTGCTACCTGGCAGACAAGGCCGCCAAAGAGCCGGCTCATTTCATCTGATCGAACCCTTTTCCGTATACTCCCACCACATTGCTCTGAGAGATGAAAGCGTTCTCATCGATGCGTTTCACCAGTCGGAAGATGGAGCTCGATTCGGTCTTACGCGCCAGTATGATCAACACCTTCTGCGGCTGCTGTGAGTACCAGCCGGTACCCTCCAGCACGGTGCACCCCCGGTTCAGTTCGGAGTTGACATGCGAAGCGATCTCGTTGTAGCGTGTGGAGAAGATGATGAACTGTACCGACTGACGGGCACCGTTGATTACCAGATCCA
>CAZBFS010000015.1:0-18411 GCA_964491215.1 uncultured Proteiniphilum sp. | reverse complement strand
AAGTTCCTCAACGAACAGGGTAAGATTCTGCCGAGAAGAATTACCGGCACATCACTTAAGTTTCAACGTCGTATTGCGCAAGCTGTTAAAAGAGCGCGTCACATCGCCTTGCTTCCGTACGTAACCGATTTAATGAAATAAGAAGGAGGAAGAGACATGGAAGTAATATTGAAAGAAGATATATTGACATTGGGCTACAAGGATGATGTAGTCAACGTGAAGAAAGGGTATGCCCGTAACTACCTGATTCCCCAGGGAAAAGCAGTGATCGCAAGTGAGTCTGCTAAGAAAGTGCTGGCTGAGAATCAGAAGCAGCGTGCCCATAAGCTGGCACAGGTCAAAACTGATGCACAGGCGTTGGCCGACAAGATGGAAGGTGTGTCACTGACCATTGGTGCAAAGACCAGCTCCACGGGGACCATTTTTGGTTCTGTCACCAACATCCAGATCGCTGAAGCACTCAGGGAGAAGGGTTTTGAAGTGGACCGCAAACTGATTCTGATAAAGGATCAGGTGAAGGAAGTAGGCACCTACAATGCGGTTGTCAAGCTGCATAAGGAGGTGTCGGTAGATGTTCCTTTCGAAGTGGTTGCAGAATAATCGTTCAGAGATAGATGAGAAGCCCCGGAATCATGTTCCGGGGCTTTTTTTATACCAGTTTCTCTTCCAGTGCAATGCGCACAAGTACTGCTGTGTTGCGTGCCCCCATTTTCAGAAGCAGGTTTTTACGATAACTATTGATGGTCAGTTGTCCCAGGCACATGATATCAGCTATCTCCGGATTGGTATACCCACTTACGATTAACCGTAACAGTTCCTTTTCGCGGGGAGTAAGCCATACCGGGTTGTAGGAACGCTTGCGCATCAGCATGTCAATCTCCTCGCAGAGAAAACGTTCACCCGCCATCACCGATTCGATGCTCAGGAGAATCTCTTCAGGCATGGCATTCTTGATCACATACCCCATAGCCCCATTGTCCATGGCACGGCGCACCATTGCGTATTCACCATAGCTGGTTAAGATTACGATCGGAATCTTGGGGTACTGCTCCATGATCTCCTGACAAAGATCTATTCCGCTGGTGTCGGGCAGGTTGATGTCGAGCAGGATCACGTCGGGGAGCTGTCGTCTCAGCGACCGCATGCACTCCTTGCCGTCGTATGCAACACCTGTAACTTTTGCAAAACCAGAGTCATCTACCAGTTTCTTAAGTCCCTTCACCAGGATGATGTGATCATCCACGATCAACACCTTTACCATGATCTACTACAAGTTTAATTTCACCTTTATTACCGTACCATTATGATTCTGAGTAAAAATATTCATGGTGCAGTTAAATCATTTAACCCGGGTCCAGTAACTCAACTAACTTGTTAAAGGGTGACAGGTCATCGGTTTCAAACATAACATCCTTTTTCAATCGCTATGCCATTTACATTCATGGTAGACAATTTTTCAAATGTACACTTTTTTTTTCAATGCAAACATAGTATCATTTGATATTCGATAAAACCCCCTTTTGGGGGTATTATGCTTGATAGTCAGATGCTATTTTTGCAGCTGCAGCCTGCATGTTGCAGATCGGGATGGTGGAAGTTATTCCCAGTCGCGTACCACCCTAGTCTGGTTTTTTTACCGGCACAGGCTTAAGCTGATTGCCCTGAATTGAATGCAAACTTGTTTTTTATTAACTAATACTGGATGTATCATGAGAGATTTTTTATCATTCTTGCTTGTTGCCATGCTCTTGGGCAGTTGTACAGGAGAGAAGAAAGGAAGTGAATCCCGGGTGGAGGATTTATCAGTGAAGGAGTTGTCGGCTGATGACGCGAAGAAACGATATCCCATCGAACGGGGCATCATTCGTGCCACCTCTGAGGCAGTGGGTATTGAGGTAATCATGGTTACCTATTTCGACAATTGGGGGGAGTGGGAAGCAATTGAAACTACTGTGCCGCTTGAAATAATGGGAGAGGATCATTCGTTACACAATCTGGAAATCATCAAAGGTGATGATCACTGGACGGTCGATCTGGATAAGGCTACCGGAGAGCATTTTAGAAGGAAAAGGATGATCAACCCTCTCTGCGTTGACGTGGAGACAATGACAGATGAGTTGCTTGGAAAGATGAACATTGAAGATCTGGGTGAAGTGGATCACCTGGGATACAAGTGCCGCAAGATGCGGATGAAGAGTAACAAGGGCACCCATATTGATTACGTGATGTGGGGCAATGTTATGATGAGCATGGAGGGTGAGGCAATGGGCATGAAGACCTCCTCGAGGGTGACATCGATTGAGGAAGTTGCTCCTCCCCAGGAGAAGTTCGAGGTACCCGTCAATGTTCAAATAACGGAAACATCATGAAGAGGTAGGTGGTAGTGAAGGTGCATTCTGACCCCTCCGTTATTAAGAAACCTTCATTGCAGGTTCTCATGGGGAACAGCATATAAAATAATCGATAAAACAAAAAATATGGAACTGATTGAGAGAGCGAAAAATATTCTTATTGCTCCACGCAAGGAATGGGATGTGATTGAAACAGAGAATGACAAGCAGGAGAAGGTGCTGATGGGTTACCTGATCTGGCTGGCGCTGATACCGGCTATTGCCTCATTTATCGGATATGGACTGATCGGATACCATTTCATGGGTGTCAAGGTGGGGGGTGGACTGCTTTGGGGGTTCCGGCATGCCTTGCAGCAATTTATCTCCGTAATTGCAGGAGCATACCTTACTGCCTATGTCTTCAATTATCTGGCTCCGAAATATGGAGGCAGACAGGATTTTCATAAGGCGTTCCAGTTGTCGGCATACTGTTACACGCCGGTATGTGTGGGAGGTGTTTTCTACCTCCATCACAGCCTGAGTATGCTGGCCGGTCTGGCTGGCTTGTACGGACTCTACCTGCTTTATCTCGGTGTGCAGCCGATCATGAAAGTGCCGAAAGAGAAAAGTGCAACCTATTTCGTCATTTCTTTGCTTGCAATGGTGGTTATATCGTTGTTGGTGGGATTGGTGATCGGACTGATAACAGGTGTAAGTAACAGGTGGTGAAAAAACCCCCCCGCAGGCACTCACCTGCGGGGTTTTAGTTTAAAAATCAATCAGACTCAGTTTTTGCGGAGTATATCCACTGTGTCGCGGGCGATGGTAAGCTCCTCATCGGTAGGGATGATCACCACCTTCACTCTGGAGGAAGGCTTGCTGATCACCACCTCCCTGGCCCGTACCTGTGCGTTGAGCTCCTCATCCAGCTCAATGCCCATGAATGCCATATCGCGGCACACATCACTGCGTGTAACCGCCTGGTTCTCGCCCACACCACCGGTGAAGACCAGGATATCCACGCCGCCCAGGGCAGCAGCATAGGATCCCACATACTTCTTGATGCGGTAGTTGTAGGTCTTCATAGCCAGGATGGCCCGTTTGTTTTCCGCCTTGATGCCTGCTTCCAACTCCCGCATATCGGAGGAGATGCCTGAGATGCCCAGCACACCTGAGAACTTGTTGAGCAGGGTGGAGATCCCTTTGGTGCCCATGTGTTCCTTCTCCATGATGTAGTAGATCACCCCCGGATCGAGGTCGCCGCAGCGGGTACCCATGATCAGTCCCTCCACGGGAGTCATTCCCATGCTGGTGTCTATCGACTTGCCGTTCTTGATGGCGGTCACCGATCCACCGTTACCGATGTGGGCCGTGATGATGCGTTGCTCCTCGTAGGGTACACCCAGGAAATTGCAGGCTCTTTTCGAAACATAGCGGTGGCTGGTGCCATGGAAGCCATAGCGGCGGATGCCATATTTCTCGTAGAGCACGTAGGGAATGCCGTACATGTATGCATAGTCGGGCATGGTCTGATGGAAGGCGGTATCGAAGACACCCACCTGTGGTGTCTCCGGCATCAGCTCCTGAATGGCGTAGATCCCTTTCAGGTTGGGCGGGTTGTGCAGGGGTGCCAGCTCGATGCATTCATTCAGCATCTGGATCACCTCGTCGTTGATCAAGACGCTTTTGTTGAAGCGCTCACCGCCATGCACCACACGGTGACCTACTGCTTCAATCTCGTCGAGAGAACGGATGCAACCATACTTCTCGCTGAGCAGTACTCCAAGGATATATTCAATTCCGGCCCTGTGTTCAAGAATTTCACCCTCAAGCATCACTTTCTGTCCATCGGGGAGTGTCAGCTTGAGAAACGATCCCTTCATGCCGATCTTCTCTATGCCTCCCTGGGCTACCAACTCCTTGCTTTCCATCTCGAAAAGCTTGTATTTGATTGATGAACTGCCACAGTTTAAAACCAAAATTTTCATACGATTAAATCTTTTATTATCATAGGTATCATATGGAACTCGCTTTAATCATGTACCGGGGTGATAATGATTGGGATGCTCGTTTCATTGTTTCTTCTCCTTTTAGTTGTAGAGGGACTTATTGGGTGAAAGCGGCATTCCGTTTTCATCGTAAATATAGAACCCCTTGCCGGAGCGTACTCCCAGTTGGTTGGAACGGTATAGCTTCCACAACAGCGGATTAGGCTTGTAATGTTTCTCCCCGAAGTCGTTGAACATAGCCTCCATCAGGGTGACCAGTCTTTCAATACCAATGATGTCGGCCATGCGGAAGATGCCATAGCGCTGCCCATAGATGATGGTGAAGGTCTCCTCAATATCCTCGAGCGAGGTAACCCTTTCCAGCAGGATCTGGCATGCCTCGTTGAGCATGGTGGCTACCATCCTCAGGCTCACATTACCGTTACTCTCGTTGATACGGTGCGGCTTGTAATTGATCAGTCTGGCAAATACCTCCATCTTGTGATATACCTCATCGGAGGTGTACATGCCGCTTACAATCTCCAGAATGCGGGCATCGGGATGAGACACCGGAAAGTAAAGGCTTACACATCTTTCCTTGTGCTGCAAATCAGATGCCAGCTCACTGATGATGATGGTGGAACCGTTGGTGGCGATGATGGCATCCAGATCGAGGATCTCCTCCAGCTTCTTGAAGATGTTCTTGCGCAGAGGGGTGCTTCGCCTTCCGCTCTCGGTGTAACGGGTACATTCGATCACCAGGTCACACCCCGCAAAATCTTCATACTCGAGGGTGGGGGTGATGCGGTTCATGATCACCTTCTTCTCCGACTGGGTGAGACCCCATCCGGTGATCTTCTGGTTCATCACCTTTTCCAGCTCTCCCATCACGAAGTCGATCCGCTCTGGTGACTCATCCAGAAACACCACCTCCATACCGGCTGTTGAAGCCATATTGATGATGTTTCGGCCCTCTTTCCCGGCACCTACCACCCCTATTTTCGAGAACAATGGCTTATTTCTGTGTTTAGCCGAGATGGTGAGTCCATACTTCTCAATTGGTTCAATAATCATTTCGCTCATAACTGCTTTGATTAGTTGTTTTGTTTAAGACCAATGGCCTGGTTGGCCGTGATGGCTACCATGTTGTAGATATCATCCACGGAGCAACCCCTTGAAAGGTCGTTTACAGGTGCTGCCATACCCTGTAACACAGGGCCTACCGCCTTGGCGTTACCCAGGCGTTGTAGCAGCTTGTATCCGATGTTGCCCGCTTCGAGAGTGGGGAAGATCAGCACGTTGGCCTTGCCTGCGATGGTGCTGCCAGGTGCTTTGCTTTTTCCCACGGAGGGTACCAGTGCTGCATCGGCCTGCAACTCACCGTCGATGAGAAGGGCCGGATTCATCTCTTTGGCAAGGCGGGTAGCTTCCCGCACCTTGTCGATCATCTCATGTTCGGCACTTCCCTTGGTAGAGAAGCTCAACATGGCTACCCTGGGCTCCACACCCACCAGGCTCCTGGCTGTTTGTGCCGAAGCAATAGCGATGGATGCCAGCTCTTCTGCAGTAGGATTGGGCATCACCGCACAGTCAGCAAAAATCACAGTGCCGTTTTCACCGTACTGAGGTGTCTGTGTGAACATGATGAAGGCTCCCGATACCACCTTCACACCCGGCGATGTTTTGATGATCTGGAGTGCCGGACGAAGCACGTCACCCGTGGTATTCTCAGCACCGGCAATCTCGCCGTCAGCGTCACCTTTTTTGATCATCAGGCAAGCCAGATAGAGAGGATCTTCTACCAGCAATGCTGCCTGTTCGGGGGTCATTCCTTTTTTTCTGCGCAGCTCGAGCAACAGATCAATATACTCTTCTTTCTTGTCGTGCGCTTTGGGGTTAACGAGAACGGCACTCCCCAGATTTTCCAGTTTTGCCTCCCTGGCTTTCGCAATTATCTCCTGTGGTTCTCCCAGCAGGATGATCTCAGCCACTCCGTCATGCAGGAGTCTGTCAGCAGCCTGCAGGGTGCGCAGCTCAGTACCTTCGGGTAGCACAATGCGTTGTTTGTCCGCCTGTGCTCTTTGAATCATGCTTTCAAGTAAGTTCATTCTGTATAGTAAATTGGTTTGGTTTTTTCAATTGTCAGTAGGGCATATTCCTCACCCTTCTTTCTGCAGGTCATCAGGGTCACCAGACTGTTCCATCAGATGGTGCGGTCATGATCTTATCAAAATTGAATAATTGTAATGCAAAAGTACAAAATAATAAGGATATTGAGTGGCAAAATGGCAGTGAAAAGAGGGAGGGCATCGCACTTCTTTGTCATTTCCTGTCACATCGTGCGCGCCAGCGACTGGCGCTGTACGCCGAAGTACTCTGCCAGCCGGGTGCGTGATTGTTTCAACGTGAATGTCTCCTGGTTGATGGTTGTATTTTCCAGGAGATACGTAGATAAAGGCCGGTGCGAGCGGGATCACCGCCTCCAGCGTATCTATATTGAGGATATTACCCTCCTGTGTAATCAACTCTGTTCTGACGCTGCCCTCTACCAGTAACATCACAAAAGTGATGGGATCGCCCTGACGGACCACTGTCTCCCCCTTTTTAAAGGTGAGGATCTCCTTCACGTTCCGTTCCAGGAAGTCATCGTGTTCACTCTGGGTCATCCCTTTAAACAGAGGACAGTACGTTAACTCATTATTATGATGAAGTGCAGGTGGTGGCGTTGTTCCACAAAACCTATGATTTGAAAAAAGTGATCAGAAGGTGAAGCACGAATCACCGGAAAAGGTGCGTCAGTTTGTGGCTGCTTATGTGGATTACACACACAGCATTGAAGCGGTACATAATATGGTAGACGGAGAAGCTGCACACCTGCACTGATCCTCTCTCACCCCTTATGGAAAAAGGTTTACACAAGTTATCGAGACTGTGTAAACCTTTTTTTATTGTATTGCAAACACCGGAAGAGACAACAGATATCAGATGATGGCTTCTGATGCTCTCTCCATTTTCCTTTTGATCTCTATCGTGCAGAGGTTCCCGATACTTCCCGCATGGGTGTGTTCAACCTTTCTCTCAGCATGGAATGTTCCCTCCTGTACCTCTCTTCCCACCTGTTTGTATGCCTCGCGGAAGGGTAATCCCTGCAGCACACGCCTGTTCACCTCCTCCACGGTGAACAGATAGTCGTAGCGCGGGTCGGAGAGGATATCTCTGTTCACCGACAGATGTTCCAGCATAAAGTGTGACATCTGCAGAAGCGTGTGCAGCGTCTCTAACGCAGGGAAGAGCACCTCCTTCAGCAGCTGATAGTCGCGGTGATACCCATGTGCCATATTGGTGGTCATCAGGGTGATCTCGTTGGGCAGACTCTGCAGCCGATTGCTGTGAGCCCTTATCAGTTCCCATACATCGGGATTTTTTTTGTGCGGCATGATGCTTGAACCGGTGGTCAGCTCGTCAGGGTAGGAGATAAAGCCGTAGTTGCCGGAGAGGTACATGCAGTTGTCTGCCGCCAGCTTATTGAGGGTGGAGGCGATATTGGCCATGCTCTGTGCTAGGATCCTCTCGCTCTTGCCGCGACCCATCTGGGCGGCGATCACGTTGTAGCTCATCGTGGCGAAACCCAGCTCGCGGGTGGTCATCTCTCTCTCCAGCGGAAAGGAGCTGCCGTAGCCGGCAGCCGATCCCAGCGGATTTTGGTTGGCCACCTGCCAGGCTGCCGCGAGGGTATGCATATCGTCCACCAGCGTCTCGGCATAGGCGCCGAGCCATAGTCCGAAGGAGGAGGGCATGGCAATCTGTGCATGCGTATAGCCCGGCAGCAGCACCTCTTTATGCTTCTCGCTAAGCGACTGAAGCAGGGCGAACAGTTGTAGCACCTCCTCTTTTATCTGCAGGATCTCCTCTTTCAGGTACAGCTTGAGATCGACCAGCACCTGATCGTTGCGTGAACGCCCGGAATGGATTTTCTTGCCCATTTCTCCCAGTCGTTCCGTCAGCATCGCCTCTATCTGTGAGTGGATATCTTCTGCATCATCATCGAGAGAGAAACTGCCTCTCTCCACCTCTGCCAGTATATCCTTGAGTTCTGCTTGCAACGCTTTCTCTTCCTCCGGCTCCAGTAAACCGATCTCAACAAGCATTTTAATATGGGCCAAGGACCCTGCAATATCATGTTTCGCAAGACGCAGATCCAGTTCCCTGTCCTTACCCACCGTGAAATCTTCTACTCTCGTGTTGGCGTCGAAGCCCTTATCCCAAATTTTTGCCATCGTTGTATGTTTTATTAGCTCTAAGCTTTAAGCGATGAGCTATTAGTTTTTGCGTAGGATATCATATCAGCGTGATGTTTTTGTTTTTCAGCATTCTGATTGCCGCTTACCACTTACCGCTTATCACTTACCGCTTATCGCTTTTTAATACCAGTTGTGTGATAAATGCAATATATCCGTCGATACCGTTTTCTAATTCAGTTGTCAACACATACTCGTCGGCCTGGTGTGAGCGTGCCGACTCTCCCGGTCCCATTTTCACTGCCGGGCAGGTGATTCGCATCCAGTCGGAAGTCGTTGGGGATGTGTAACACTCAATACCCATTCCTTCGATAGACCTCATCAGCAGGTGATCTGCTGGGGTGGCAGAGCTTCGGTTGGTCAGCGACCGTGGTGTCAGCCTGCTTTTTACCAGGGGTTGCAGCAGTTCCATGATCTCGCTGTTGCTGTACTGTTCAGTGGGCCGTATATCTACAACAAAGCGACAGCGATCGGGTACCACGTTGTGTTGTGTGCCAGCCTGAATCTGTGTTACCGTAAGCTTCACCTCTCCCATCGTGGGGGAGATACGGTCAAACCTTGCTGAGCGGAGGGTTGCAATATCCTCCAATGCAATGTAAAGTGCATTCACGCCCTCATTGCGTGCAGCGTGACCGCTCATGCCATGAGCTTCTCCGTCGATCACCAGCAGTCCTCTTTCGGCAATTGCCGCTTTCATCTCCGTTGGCTCGCCGATGATTGCCATATCCACCTCATCCTGCAGCTGCTGCCAGAGGAGGCGCATCCCACCCGGACCGGAGTTCTCCTCTTCTGTTGAGAGTGCCAACATCAGGTTGAAGGGAAGAGCTTCTCCAAAAAAGTGGATGAAGGTCATGATCATCGCCACCACACTGGCACCGGCATCATTGCTGCCCAATCCATGGATATGTGTGTTTGAGTGAGGCGGGTTGAAGGGGTCGAAGCTGTAACCCGAGGCAGGTTGTACAGTGTCGAGATGAGAGTTGAGCATCAGCGTCGGTTTCGACCGGTCGTGATGCCGGTTTCGCATGACCAGGTTGTTGCCATACCTTTGTGTGGTGATTCCCTGTTCCTGGAAGAACTGTGTCAGGTATTTGACCCGTGATTGCTCCTCTCCGGAGAAGGAGCGGATTGATACCAGCTTTTTCAGCAGGTCGGTGGCGGTATGTGGAGAGCTGTTCATTGATCGAATGGTGAGATTGAATGAGCTTGAAACTGTAACAATGATGATCGGGTTTATGCCTTTACATCGGCTCCTGTGAGCACTGTTCCCTTTCCGGAGAGAAGGTTTTTCGCATGCAGGATCAACACCTTTGAAACCCCCTGAGCGATAGCCCTGAAAGAGTTATCGAGCTTCGGAATCATGCCGTCGGCGATGATACCCTGCTCTTTTAGGCCTTCACACTCTTCCTTCGTCATGGTCGGAATAAGGCTCTGCGGATCGTTCAGATCTTTTAGTACCCCCTCCTTTTCGAAGCAGAAATAGAGTGTGCTTTCATATTGTGCCGACAGGGTGGTGGCAACCGCGTAGGCGATGGTGTCGGCGTTGGTGTTGAGCAGTGAGCCGTTGCCGTCGTGTGTGATGGCACAGAAGACCGGTACGATGCCGTTCTCAGTCAGCTGTGCGATGAAGGGAGCATTCATCTTCGCCGGATCAGGATCACCAACGAATCCGTAATCAATTGGTTCGGGGGAGCGACGGACCGACGGGATCACATTGGCATCGACGCCGGAGAGACCGATGGCATTGCATCCAATCTTTTGCAGCGACGCAACGATGCTCTTGTTGATCCAACCGGCATAAACCATGGTCACCAGCTTGAGCGTTTCACTGTCGGTGATTCTCCGTCCATTTATCATCTTTGTTTCGATACCCAGTTTCCTCGCCATCTTCGATGACATCACACCACCACCGTGCACAAGCACTTTCCTACCTTCCAGTTGTTGGAAGTCGGAGAGAAATGCTTGCAGCGCTTCCGGGTTGTCGACGATGTTACCGCCGATTTTCACAATGGAGATTTTTTCTTTCATTTTTTTGATAGTAAGCTGTAAGCAATAAGCTGTCAGCTTTTTATGTTCATTGTACTTAAAACCTCAAACATACAAACCTGGAAACCTACTTACCTGTAATCATAAACATCATATCGACAAGAGGATCTCCTTCAGTACCGTCTGGGCCGATACCACTCTGTTGGCTGCTTCCGGGATCACAATCGACTGTGCACCCTCGATCACCTCGTCGGTAACGATCATGTTACGACGCACCGGCAGGCAATGCATGAAGTATGCGTCATTTGACAGCGCCATCTTTGCTGCATCCACTGTCCAGGCGCGATCGGTGGAGAGTACCTTGCCATAGTACGGATCACGGTAAGCTGCCCAGTTCTTAGCATAGATGAAATCGGCATCCCGGTAAGCTTTTTCTTTGTCATATTCCACCCTGGCATTGCCCACGAACCGATCGTCAAGCTCATATCCTTCCGGGTGGGTGATCACAAACTCATAATCTGCGGCATTCATCCACTCGGCGAATGAGTTGGGTACTGCCTGTGGTAATGCGCGTGGGTGTGGTGCCCAGGTGAGCACCACTTTTGGGCGCTCTCTCTTTTTATACTCCTCCACGGTGATCAGGTCGGCAAAGCTCTGCAGCGGATGACGTGTGGCTGCTTCCATGCTGAATACCGGCTTGCCGGAGTAGCGGATGAACTGGTTAAGGGTCAACTCGTTGTAGTCATCCTCCTTGTTCTCAAACTGTGCGAAAGAGCGGACCCCGATCACGTCGCAATATGATCCCATCACAGGAATTGCTTCCAAGATATGCTCCGGCTTGTCGCCATCCATCACCACACCCCTTTCTGTTTCCAGCTTCCAGGCACCCTGGTTGATATCGAGCACGATCACATTCATGCCCAGGTTCATACCTGCTTTCTGGGTGCTGAGCCGTGTACGGAGGCTTGAGTTGAAGAAGATCAGCATCAGTGTTTTGTTGCGTCCCAGTGCCTGGTCGGCAAAGGGATTCTCCTTTACATATCTTGCTTTTGCCAGCGCCTGCTTCAGATCTCCGATATCCTGTACTGATGTAAAATGTTTCATATCACTCTTTGATTGTTTGGAACTGTTATAAGGATTTTGTCAAACTTTCAATTGACTCCCGCAGTGCTGCCAGGAAATAATCCGCCTCAGCCTGTCCGATCGATAGTGGAGGCAACAGTCGCATCACATTCTTACTGGCTCCGCCGGTGAAGATGTGGTGACGGAAGAGCAGCTCATTACGGATCGCTGAAAATTGCGGTTCAAAGGATATTCCAATCATCAGTCCACGGCCACGTATCTCGCTGATGCCCTCCATGGCGGAGAGCTCTTTTATCAGGTAATCGCCTATTTGTTTTGCGTTCTCCATCAGCGACTCATCGTTCATCACTTCGAGCACCGCGATGGCGGCGGCACAGGCAAGGTGGTTGCCGCCGAAGGTTGTGCCCAGCATTCCCTTTTTGGCTTCAAAAAGAGGTGAGATCAACACCCCGCCGATTGGGAAACCGTTACCCATCCCCTTGGCTGTGGTGATGATATCAGGTCTGATTCCTGCTGCCTGATGGGCGAAGAAATCGCCCGTACGGGCGTAACCAGACTGTATCTCGTCGAGTATCAGGGGTGTCTCATAACGGCTGCAGATGTTACTCAGTCGTTGCAGGAAGTCATTGTCGGGAGCATAGATGCCGGCAACACCCTGGATACCTTCAATCATTACCGCTGCCACATCACTTTTGCGCAACTCCTGTTCTACTGCTTCCAGGTTGTTTAGTGGCAGGAAGGTTACCTCATGACCTTTGTTGAATGGTGCTTGTATGGCGGGATTGTCTGTCACCGCCACTGTACCTGAGGTGCGGCCATGAAACGCTTCTGCGAAGGCGATCACCCGCTTTCTACCGGTGTGGAACGAAGCCAGCTTCAATGCGTTCTCGTTTGCTTCGGCTCCCGAGTTGCAGAGAAAGAGGGAGTAGTCGGGATAACCGCTCAGTTTACCCAGCTTCCCCGCCAACACCTGCTGGAGAGAGTTCTCTACCGAGTTGGAGTAAAAGCCGATTTTGGCTGCCTGTTGTTGCAATGCTTTCACATAGCGCGGGTGGGAGTGGCCGATGGAGATCACCGCGTGGCCGCCGTAGAGGTCCAGGTACTCCGTGCCTTCTTTGTCCCACACCCTGCATCCCTCTGCCTTTACCGGTTCAATAGGCCAGAGGCTGTATACATCGAATAGTTTCATTGGTTGTTTTGTTGATTAGCTGAATTGTTGAATGACAGATCACCACATTGTCATATTATCAAAAAGCAGTTCCTTTAAGTTTCAGTCCTGTCGTCTCTTCCAGCCCAAACATCAGGTTCATGTTCTGTACCGCCTGTCCGGAGGCTCCCTTTACCAAGTTGTCGATGATGGAGGTGATATGGATGTATCCATTGTGGAATCCGATGTGGAGCAGCCCCTTATTGCTGTTGACCACCTCCTTCAGACTGATGCTCCTGTCGGAGACAAAGACAAAGGGTGAAGAGGCGTAGTAGGCTTTGAACCGTTCAATCATCTCTTTTTCCGATATCGTACCCTGCCATTTGGTGTAGACACTGGCGAAGATGCCACGGGTGAAATCGCCCCGCATCGGAACGAAGTTGATCTGTGGCTGATGGCTGCTCCCTGCAGCTGTCAACGTATTGCCAATCTCTTCCAGATGTTGGTGGGTGAAAGGTTTGTAAACCGACAGGTTGTTGTCACGATAGCTGAAATGGGTCGTTTCGCCCGGCTTCTTCCCGGCACCGGTGGTGCCGGTGATGGCATGTACATGGATCTCATTGCTGAGTAAGTCTTCCGCCGCCAGGGGCAGGAGTGCCAGTATGATAGAGGTGGCGAAGCAGCCCGGGTTAGCCACATAATCTGCCCTGCGAATCTTATCACGGTTCAGCTCACATAGGCCGAAACAGAACTCTTTATAGTTATAAACGGGGTCGTTGCGGAAATCGTTACCCAGGTCAATGACCTTGCATCCCTGCGGCAGCCGGTTCTTCTCTAGAAAGGCACGGGAGAGGCCGTGCCCGAGGCAGAGAAAAATTACATCGGGCTGGTTGAACGTCTCGCTGAACAGCAGTTCAGTCTCCCCCAACAGGTCACGGTGTACCTCTGCTACCGGCATCCCAACCGATGTCGTGCTGATCACCGATTCAATCACTGCCTGGGGGTGATGCAGCAGGATACGCAACAGCTCGCTTGCCGTATATCCTGTGCCGCCTGCTATGCTAACTCTTATCATGATCGTGGATGGTATAGTAAATCTTAAGCGGATTGGCGGTGACCCTGGTGAAGCCCACCACATCCTCGCCGGAAAAAGATTTGTTCGATTCACCATATTCGCCGAAGCGTGAGCTCATAAGGTCATGATCGCTCGAACAGCCCAGCACCGCGAAATGATAAGGACGCAGCTCTACCTGTACCTCGCCGGTAACAAATTGCTGTGTATCGGTGAGGAAGGTCTCGATGTTACGCATTACCGGTTCCAGGTACTGCGCCTCGTGCATCAGCTGTCCGTACCAGTTGGAGAGCTGATCTTTCCAGTAGAGCTGTTGCTTGGTGAGCACATGCTTCTCCAGAAGGTGGTGTGCCTTGACGATGATCAGCGGTGCCGGTGCTTCAAAAGCTACCCGTCCCTTGGTGCCGATGATGGTGTCGCCCACATGGACATCACGACCAATGCCATATTTCGATGCCATTTTATGCAGCATGTGAATCAGTACGACAGGGTTCATCTTATCTCCATTGAGCGACACCGGCTCTCCTTTGTCAAAACCAATGGAGATGCGCTCAGCACCGCCTGTAGTCACCTGCGAGGGGTAAGCCTCCTCTGGGAGTACGCCGGAGGATTTCAGCGTCTCCACACCCCCCACACTGGTGCCCCATAAGCCCTGGTTGATGGAGTACTTCGACTTCTCCCACGAAAAATCGAACCCTTTCTCTTTCAGGTAATCGATCTCCTGCTGGCGCGAGAGGGCCAGTTCACGAATGGGAGCCATGATCTTTACATCGGGCGCCAACACCTCAAACACCAGATCGAATCGTACCTGATCGTTACCGGCCCCGGTGCTGCCATGTGCTACCGATTGCGCTCCCACCTTCTTCACGTGATCAAGCACTGCCATCGCCTGGAAGAAGCGTTCAGAGCTTACCGAGAGGGGGTAGGTGTTGTTTTTTAACACATTCCCGAAGATCAGGTATTTGATGCCCCGGGTGTAGTAATCGTCCACTGCGTCGATGCAGGTGTGCGTGACTGCACCCAGCGTGAGGGCGCGCTCTTCAATCTGTTTCGCCTCTTCGGCAGTGAATCCGCCGGTGTTCACAATCACTGTATGCACCTCCAGATCTTTCTCATGGATCAGCCAGGGTACACAAAACGACGTGTCGAGGCCGCCGCTGAAAGCCAGTACTACTTTTTCTTTCATTTCTTAAACATTTTATTTGTTTTCCTTCTTTTAATGACCGGTTTTACCATTTTCCTGGCAAAGGGACTTGCTTCCTGTGCCGGTTTCGCCTTTGGGTCGAACAGCAACCCCGTGCAGAGACACATCTTGTGGCTGTTACGCTGCAGGATGTCATAGTTGCGACACCCCTGGCATCCCTTCCAGAACTCAGTATCGTCGGTCAACTCAGAAAAGGTGACCGGTTTGAATCCCAACTCGGTATTCATCTTCATCACTGCCAACCCGGTGGTGATACTGAATATCTTGGCATTGGGATAGAGCTTGCGCGAGAGATCGAATATCTTCCGTTTGATTTTCTTTGCCAATCCCTGGTTGCGATAAACGGGATGAACCACCAGACCCGAGTTGGCCACGAAACGTTTATGGCTAAAGGTCTCAATATAGGCGAACCCCACCAGCTGTTCTCCGTCGAGGGCGATCACCGCCTTGCCGGCTTCAATTTTTTCCGCTACATATTCAGCACTGCGACGTGCAATACCGGTGCCGCGGGCCTGTGCCGATTCATAGATCAGGTCACAGATCTCCTGCGCGTACCCTATGTAGCTGCTATTGGCTATATGAATTTCTACATTCATCCTAAAACACAAAAAAATTAAATGGTTGTTGATTGACGCCGACAGACCGACGCATAAAGTAGGAGAAGTACAGGCGTTGGATTGCCTGCATTTGTTAAAAGCATCGTCGGACCAGGTCTGTTGCTTTGCGGAAGTATGTATGTGAATATGTCATTCCCATTGGTTGGCAAAAGTAATCATTATATTTGTAAATGGTGTTGATTTCTGAAAAAAATCTTTCGTTGAGGATTGAATTGAAGCAAAGTGGTATTTTTAACGTTGGTTCAGTAAATAAAAATCATAAAAATTTATCTTTTTGATACGTTTTTACTATTTTTGTTTTTCTGATCCGCATTTTTTATTTACAAATCCCCCTTTCTGACGGGATTTTTTTACCTCCGGCGGTTCATTAACACGCATAAATCACATCAATATGGAAAATAAGAAATACAGGAATTATATTCTCCGTAACTACAATGACCTGCCTCAGTTGCAAAAGCTCTCTGATGAAGAACGTGAGGCGATCAGGGTGGTGGGGCAGGTGTTGCCTTTCAAGTCGAACAATTACGTGGTTGAGGAGCTGATCAACTGGGATAACGTGCCCAATGATCCTATCTTCACGCTCACCTTCCCCCGCAGGGAGATGCTTTCAAGGGGGCATTACGAGCAGGTGAAGAGGCTGCTCGACAGCAATGATGAGGCCGGCTTAAAGAAGCGGGTGCATGAGATTCGCCTCAAGCTGAATCCCAACCCCGCGGGACAGGAGCATAACGTACCCTCCATCGACGGCATCAAGCTGCATGGCATGCAACATAAGTATCGTGAAACGGTGCTTTTCTTTCCCAGCCAGGGGCAGACCTGTCACGCCTACTGCACCTTTTGTTTCCGTTGGCCCCAGTTCTCGGGCATGAATGAACTCAAGTTCGCCATGAAGGAGGCTGATCTGTTGCACCGTTATCTGAAGAAAAACACCAAGGTTTCAGATGTACTTTTCACCGGTGGCGACCCCCTAACAGCTAAGACAAACATCATGGCTGCCTATATTGAGCCGCTGCTGACGAAGGAATATGACCATATCCATACCATTCGCATCGGATCCAAAACACTGGCCTACTGGCCCTATCGGTTCCTTACCGACAAGGATGCTGATGACATGTTGCGGTTGTTTGAGAAGGTGGCCAAAGCGGGCAAACACCTTGCCTTCCAGGCTCATTTCAATCACCCTGTTGAGCTTTCCACCCATGCTGTAAAGCAGGCAATTGAGCGGATCCGCAACACAGGGGCTCAAATCAGGACGCAATCGCCCCTGTTGCGCCACATCAATGATGACCCTCAGGTGTGGGCCACTATGTGGAAGGAACAGGTCAACCTCGGGTTAATACCCTACTATATGTTCGTGGCTCGTGATACCGGATCAAAAGCATTCTTTGATGTGCCATTGGAGAAGGCCTGGAACATCTTTCGCAAGGCTTATCGCAATGTGAGCGGTATCAGCCGTACGGTGCGCGGCCCAAGCATGAGTGCCAATCCCGGTAAGATCCAGATATTGGGTGTAACCGAGGTGCAGGGTGAGAAGGTGTTCGTCATGCGGTTTATACAGTGTCGCAATCCGAACCTGGTGGATATCCCCTTCTTTGCGAAATATGATAAAAAAGCCACCTGGTTCGATGAGCTGGTACCCGCATTTGGTGAGGAGCAGTTTTTCTTTCAAAAAGACAATCTGCTGGGCCGGCATGGAAAGGATAATGATTTCATCTGGGAATAAGAGATGAATGGCTACTACTCTTCTGATTTATCAACAAAAAAGAGAACCTTTTCATTAATTAACACAGAATTATTTGAATTATTGCTTATTTTGCCCTCAAAAGAAGCCTCTTGAGAAAGGGCGGGTTTCATTTTATCCGGTTTCCCTTCTCTTTTCTGTGATGTGAAAAGCAAGGTGGCTGTAAATAAGGATATATGGGTAGGATCATTGCATTGGCAAATCAAAAAGGAGGGGTGGGTAAAACCACCACCACAATCAACCTGGCGGCATCTCTTGCCGCGCTGGAAAAAAAGGTGCTTGTTGTGGATGCCGATCCGCAGGCGAATGCCTCCTCCGGATTGGCTATCGACATCAAAAAGGTCAAAAACACAATCTATGAGGGTCTGATCGGGAAGTGCACACCACAGGAGTCGGTACATCACACCCCGTTTGAACACATCGATATCATCTCCTCCCACATCAACCTGGTTGGGGCAGAGCTGGAGATGGTGCAGATGGAGAACAGGGAGCGGAGACTGCACGATCTGTTGTTGCCACTCAACAAAGCCTACGATTATATCCTGATCGACTGCTCCCCTTCGCTGGGAATCATCACGGTAAACGCCCTTACAGCCGCTGATGCGGTGATGATTCCGGTACAATGCGAATATTTCGCCCTTGAGGGGTTGAGCAAGTTGTTAAACACAATCAAGATCATCAAGTCGAAGCTGAACAGGCGACTGGAGATTGAGGGATTCGTGCTCACCATGTACGACTCCCGTTTGCGTCTTCACAACCAGATATATGAGGAGGTGAAGCATCATTTCAAAGAGTTGGTTTTCGAGACTGTCATTCAGCGCAATATCACCCTCAGCGAGTCACAGAGCCATGCCAAGCCGGCACTGATGTATGATGCCGGATCACGCGGTGCCATCAACCACATGCAGCTGGCACAAGAGCTTATCGAAAAAAAATCCTAACTTT
>CAZBFS010000014.1:0-18618 GCA_964491215.1 uncultured Proteiniphilum sp. | reverse complement strand
AAATTATCCGACCAGTTCTGGCTGCCACATTCCCAGCTATCGACGTGCATATACTTTAACACCCTCCTTGCCAGTACAGGATCGGTTTTCTCAAAAGCAGCGCCAAACCAGTTATCGAGCTGGATCTTTACCGCTTCGGGACTGAACTTGTCACACTCCAGACCCTTACCACCACCGGCAGTCGCATTCATGTGGCCCGTAGCGGTATGCCCCATCCTTACAATCTTCCATCGACCTTCCGGCAACTTGATGTTCAGCAAATGATTGCTCAACGCTGAGGAGGGTATCGATATGATATCCTCTTCAGCAATACAAAGCTCATCAGGCAGCTCATCGCCGGAGGTTCTTCTGCTTAGCCGCCAGACAGAGCCGTTCTTCCCTTCAAACTGATTGATTCTGGGTTCACTGGAAAGGAAAATATGATCCACCTTCAGGTTAGGCCTCCATTTGGCTGCATCCAGATCTTCTGCACCCGGTTCGGTTCCCGCAGGATCCCAGTAAAACCTGAAATAACGAGCTTCGGTTGCGGGGATGGAATAGGTAAAATTCTCATCACCGTTCTGCCATCCCTGACGCGGAGGGACAAGCTCTTTTATCTGACGAAAATTTATCCCATCATCGCTTGCATGGATCGACATCCGCTGCGCCTGAAAATTATTCCCTCCCGGTACGATATGAATTGATCTGCTCAGGAAAGGCTCTTCAAACGCATACTGGATCCAGCACGGCTCTGAGCTTCTGAAAGTTTCAGATCCCATTCTATCAGACAGATAGCCGGGGGTCTTATCTTCCGTATTGGAAGTAACCACCGGCCGCAGGTCATCTGTAGTGAGAAAACCCTTAAAAGGCACTGCAAATAGTGCGATATCCTGATAAAAACCCTCGTAACTTTCCGGTTGAGACAACTGGAGGTTGTTTAATTCTCCCCCATCAACTATCGTGTCACTCCATACCACTTTCTGCATCGAGGTTTCGGGGGTGATCCAGGGGCCTCCCGCCAGTGCAAATCCGTCACAGATATGCATCCCCATTTTCAGTCCCAACCTGTCGGTCTCCTCCATGGAAAAGCGAACCAGTTCCCACCATTCGGGGGTAAGCTGATCGTAAGCCGGAGCATATTCAAATGTTTTATTTTCTGCGTTGCTTCTGATTGGCATCAGGTAAGCTCCGCCAAGGCCGATATCATGCATGGCCTCCAGGTCGGCGGTAATCCCCTCTTTCGACACGGCACCATACATCCAGTACCAGAATGTCCATGGATCTGTCTCACCCGGCCGGGGGTTACTGAACTGCTCCTCCAGCGAAACCTTCTGAGTTACGCTGCCACATCCCCCCGGTATCAGTAGGAGAAGCAACAGTGCGATGATATTTATTTTTTTAAATTTAACATCCATATTCCAAACAGGTTAAACAACCCGACTTTATTTAAACCTTAAAACTATGCTACCCTCTCTCTCTCCGGCGGCCCATGCTGGCTGGGATGAGGGACCGATCAGGTCTGTCGTGTTCACCTTGTTGCGTACGGGAGGTATAACATCAAGTATTGTTAAACCGCTCTCCGGAAATGTATAAAGCAGCTTATCCCTGCCGTCACGCGGCTGATATACACCGATAAAGGCATCAGGGTTCCTGTTGTCAATAGAGATTATCCCCTCATCGGTCTCGATATTCATCCATTCCGTATTCGAAAAGTATCCCTTAAACTCAGGATAGGTAAACGATTCCCCGGGAATGGGATCGTTGTACTCATTTTCCCATAGACCATAAACCGCTCCATGCAGTCTGTTCTGCCAGACACGGTAGGGTCCGTTGCCAAGCCACCTTTTTCCTTTGACCCTGTTTTCGGGGTAATCAAATTGAATACCCATCATATCCACCACACCGTTAAAATAATAACTATAATTCAGCCGAAGCGCTCCGTCGGGCATCACGCGCCACTCCGTTTTTTGCATATTCCCCAGCTTGTAGTGAACATGAAGAACCATGCTGTTTCCATTCTCTTCTACATACATTGTGTCCAGACGTCCCGCATCCTTAAATTCAATGTAGGTTCTCTCCTTGCTTCTGGCATCCGGATCATCGTGATTATAAAACTGGTCGAAAGACCTGTCGCCCCTCCTTACACCGTAAAACCTGGGGCCGTTTCCAAATGATATTTTCCGGCCGTTCACACTTACCTCCTTCAACAATCCATCCTCCTTGCTGAATGAATAGGATCTGCCTGAAGCGGATAAAACAATCATTTCTCCCCCGTTGCTGACGGTAGGCTTATTCCCTTCTTTACTTCCAGAGTTGGTGGTTTCCTTATCTGCTTTAATTTTCCAGTTCCAGCGCCATAACTCCTTACCAAACTTATCTACTACCGTTATAAATAGCCCGTTTACTTCGTTGCTGAAAGGTGGCATATCTATTGACATGGTACCGTTTGAATGAGGTACAATGTAGCTGCCTTTCTGCTCACCACTTCTGATAATTTTAAACGCATTATCTGAATTTTCCAAAGATGGAAAAGCAATCTGCTCCCATTTAAAGGTGCACTCGTTCATATTGGTAAAATCGTACCTGTTTTCAATCGTCATTATACCATCAAAGTCACGATCCATCTCTTTGTTCATGATCTGTATGGGAGACCATATCTCCTTCACCGTGTAAAAGCTGCCCTCTTTTTCGTGATGCGGGCCCACGATTCCGTCGGCACCCCAGTTACCCTGATTATCGATAAGTCCACCTTTGTCGACCCTCTTCACACCCTCATCGGCAAAAACCCATAAGAATGCACCTGCAAAACGGGAGTGGTGGCGCATCAGTTCCCAGTAGTCGAACAACCCCGCACCATGGCCCCCATCGTACAACCCATGCAAAATCTCGGTCGGCATAAATATTTCAGGCAGGCGCATATACTCCTGTGTCTCGCCATAGGAGCGATAATGCATGGTTTCAAAACCACCGAAATTTCCCTGCGGGTGCAGCACCGGCCGTTTCTGTGGATCCCACAGATGAAACTCACTGTCCAGTTCCGTGTTCCAACCTTTCTCATTGCCATTGCTCCACCATATCACAGAAGGGTGGTTCGCATCACGTGTCACAAGCGATTCTATCAGTTTCTTTCCGGTGGGTGTATCGTACTTTCCGTGCCATCCCGTAAGCTCATCCATCACATACAATCCCAGCTCATCACAAGCCTCCAGAAACTCCGGATCGGGAGGATAATGTGAAAGGCGCACGGCATTCATATTCATCTCTTTGATCAGACGTACATCCTCATAATTTTTCTCCCGGTCGAGCGTCCTCCCTGTCTCGGGACGGAAGCTGTGACGGTTAACTCCTTTGATGATTACCCTGGTTCCGTTGATATACAGTCCGTCGCTCTCCCGTACTTCGATGGTTCTAAAGCCAAATTTCTCACGAGTCTGATGCAATTCCTTGTTGTTCTTATCCAGCAGGGTAAATTGTGCGGTATAAAGATTGGGTGTTTCGGCTGTCCACAATAGCGGTGAGGGCAGATTCAGAGTGAGAGATATCCGGTCGCTTCCGTTTCGCAGCGGAGAGCTTGTTTCGGCGACCTTCTTGCCGTCGGCTGTAAAGATTTCTGTTCTGATGCTTAAATTTTGCGACGTTGCTTTTCCAAGATAACATTCCGCCATAAATAAACCGTCTGCCTCTGCATTGATGGCTGTTCTTTTTAAATGGATGGCCGGTTTAATTTCTAAAAATACAGGACGAATGATACCACCAAAATTCCAGTAGTCGGCCCTCCGTTCTGCTAAATTCACCGAAGCATTCTCCGACTCCTTTTTTACCGACACCTCCAGTAGATTTTTCTCGCCATACTTCAGCTTATCTGTTATATCATATGAAAACCGGTAGAATCCTCCCTGATGCTTCGGACCTGCTTTTAAACCGTTTATCTTAACCTCGGTATCGGTCATGGAAGCTTCAAAAAACAGTCGTATATGCTTATCTCCCCACTCCGATGGTGCATCAAATTCATATCTGTACAACCCCTCCTCCCTGGCAACCCCTTCGGGAAACGCTTTGCCATAGAAGGACATTCCATACTGAAACTGACCGAATCCCTGGGTCTCCCAGCAGGAGGGTACCTTTATTCTTGACCACTCTCCGGCGTTCATTCCTTCAGAAACATAGAAATCCCATTCCACCGCATCGGATGCACCCTTTCCCGACAGATACCTGATAACTGTCTGTGGTGTGTTATTTTGCTGTGCGTAGAGTGCAAAAAAGTGAGTACAAAACAATAAAATTATAATATGAAAAAAGTGTTTGATTCGCATACGAATAAGCCTGAAATTATATCCTGTTTTTGAAAAGACGCAGATTACCTGTTTTTGTACCCGGAAATTCTGAATCGCAGCCTGTGTTCTGTCTGCTCCACAGCGTATTTGGTAAGTACTCCCGGACCACAGCTGCTGTTACCCAGTCCCATTTGACTGGCGTCGATAGACAGGATGGTTTCTGCCCTGGGTTTAAGTTTATGGCTGTGTCTTGCACCGGCCAGGTCTGTCGCCAGGTAATGCAGCGCTGAAGCTGAAAATGGATTGTCAATAGCCGTTATGCGTACCCCGCTATCGTTGTCGTCTGTGAGTATTAGCTGTTGTATTTCCTCTCTGTTTCCATTCTCCTGCGGAAAGGGATAGTTTATAAATTGATCAGAAACGTTTGATTTCCATAACCCCATTGAAGCCGATGATTTTCTGTCCCTGTAGTTTTCGTGCGGCCCGAGTCCATACCAGGTATATTTTTCAAGTATACCACTCAACGACAGCACAATGCCGAGACGGGGCAGCTCAGGTAGTTCTCCTTCAGGAATAAATCTGAACACTGCATCGATGGAACCGTCACCCGAAATGGTGTAGACAGCGTGTGTCAGAATAGATCCGTTTACGTAACTGTTTCGTTTTGTGGTGGTGACTTCGATTCCGTCATCCTGTACCTTTCTCCACCCTGTTTCCTCTGTGGAAATAACAGGAGCATCCATGCCGTTTTTCTCCCAGTCGGCTGCCAGCCAGTTTCCAAAACCGCGGTCGTTATCCACCGGTGCTCGATAAGCCTGCGTGCTGAATTGTCCCGACTGATCAGAACTGGAAGCAAGCAGCTCCCTGTCAGCATATTTCAGGGACAACAGCGTCCCCGCTTTCATATTCCACTTCATGCTGAAATTATCATTACCAATCAGCAACATATCCCCTTCAACCGACGTGACTATTTTTTCATTTCGCTGAGTATTCCCGTTGTTCCTCAGATCTGCAAGTCCGTTTCTCAGTGTGAACTGTTCCCACGCTACCTCAAAGCCTTTCTCTGCCCAGGAGGTTTTTTCCTTCAGCAGAAAGCGTACCATCAGTTGAATATCTCCCTCGGAGGAAATCGATTTGTCAGGCTGAAAATTGAGAATAAACGATTCTCCCGGTAATACCGATACAGGTTCCATTGTATGAACCTCTCTTTTTTTACCATTTACCGAAATACTCCATTCGATAGTATATCCGCTCAGACCGGTATGATGGCTGCGGTTTGTCACTCTAATTCGAAGAGGCTTCTGCTCTACTAATTCAATCAGCACCGGCTGATAAACCTTTTTCACTTCCCAATATTTGGGAGTCACTGTGCGATCGGAAAAGACAACTCCGTCCAGACAGAAATTATTGAGGTTGGGCCTGTCTCCGAAATCACCGCCGTAATTTACGATACGTTTTCCATCCTTGGTAGTGGTAAAGATCCCATGATCGGCCCACTCCCAGATAAACCCGCCCAGCATGCGCGGGTTGCTGTATATCTCATCCCAGTACTCCTTAAAGTTACCCATCGCGTTGCCCATGGCGTGGGCATATTCACTGGTAAGCACCGGCCGGACGTCATTTGTACGTTCAGCGATACCCAGCAATCTTTCCCATCGCGCATTCTCGGCCCTCTCCCTGCTCTCCCCTTCGGGGATGTTGGGATTGAGATACGCTTGCTGCAGTCGAGGGTAGAAACGGCTGATGATATCGACCGTTTCCGGGTCTTTCACCTCATCCTGTGCTCCTTCGTAGTGAACGGGTCTCGTTGGATCATAATCTTTCAGCCATGCCGATATGGCCGCGAAATTAAAGCCGTAGCCCGACTCATTGCCCATTGACCATACCACAACCGACGGGTGATTCCTGTCCCTTGCAGCCATTCTGATCGCCCTGTCCATAAATGCGTGGGTCCACTCCGTGTCACTGGCCAGCATGCCTCTCAGTCCATGCGTCTCAATATTGGCTTCATCCATCACATAGAGTCCATACTCATCACACAGCTCGTACCAGCGCGGCACATCCGGGTAATGCGCCGTGCGTACCGCATTGATATTTGCCTGCTTCATCAGCAGTATGTCCCGGATCATACCCTCCTCACTCATCACCTTAGCAGTAACCGGATCATGTTCATGGCGGTTCACGCCCCGAAATCGTACCGGCTTGCCATTTACCAGAAAGCGTCCATTTTCAATTTTAACACTTCTGAATCCTACACGGGTTGAGGCTTGTTCCACCACCCTGCCGGTGGAATCACTCAGCGAGAGCACCAACGTGTAGAGATAAGGGGTTTCCGCACTCCATTTTTCAGGATTCCCTACTTTCGCACTCAACCAGGCAAACTTGCGGATTCCTCTTTGCGGAAACCGGTCGTTCATGATGGCAGCTTTATGGTCCGAATTGATGATGGGAACAACATCCTGTGATAATACTGAATCCAGAACCACATTACCGGCACCATCAAACAGTCGGCCCTCAATGGTGTATCCGTCACCCGACTGTCCATCATACACTGCAATCTCGGGGCTGATCTGCAGTGTGGCATCCTTATAATCTTCATCGAGCACTGTTCTGACACCAAAATCCTGAATCCGGATATCTTCTGTTGCATAGAGATAAACAGCGCGATGAATACCCCCGAAACGCCACATATCCTGATCTTCCAGATAGCTGCCATCGGAATATTTGTATACCTCCACGGCGATGAGATTCTCCCCTTTTTTCAGCCAGGGGGTGATTCTGAATTCTGAAGGCTCCATGCTTCCCTGGCTATAGCCGACCTTCTCGCCGTTTACCCAGACATAAAAAGCACTCTGCACCCCTTCGAAATGAAGAAATACCTGTTTTTTGCCCCACTCCTCCGGAAGCTGGAAAGTACGGCGGTAGGAGCCGACCGGATTTCTTTCTCTGAAGGTGGTGTACGACTCTTTGGGTTCTTTTGTGACATAGGGAGGATCAATTTTGAAAGGATAACCCGCACTCACGTAGATGGGTGTGCCGAAACCATTTACCTCCCAGTTGGCAGGAACAGGAAAACTGACCCAGTCCGAATCATCAAAGTCGCTGCGGTAAAACGTTTCTGGCCTCTCCTCCGGAGTGGGTACCCAGTTGAACTTCCATTGTCCGTCCAAAGAAAGCGTCCGGTCGTTCTTCACCCCAAGGTAAGGCGTAAAGGATGCCCTTGCAGGCTCTCTGTTTATCTGCAGCACATGCTGATTCTCCCAGTCGTTTTGTCCAAAGCCGGGAACCGCAATGAGTAGAAACAGATGTATAACGGATGTGTATCGTTTCATATTTTCAAATTAAGAACCAAGAGTCAAGAGTCAAGAACCAAGAGCCAAGACAAAAGAATCAAGATAATAACTTCTTTTCAAAAGTATAATTACCTGAGCTACTGCACAGTTAAAGAGTTCAGGTTTAACCCCTTCATATCTTCCGATGACAAAATAACCCGGTAATGTCCCGCGTTAATAAAACCATTGGTGCTGGTGCTCAGTGTGCGCCATTTCTCAGGAGCCACGGGGAAAGTGATCAGGTCGTCCTTCAAGATTGTGCCGTCTGCAGCAACCAGCCTGAATCGCACCTCTTTGGGACTGTCGCTCACGTTCATATAGGAGAAACGGAACGCGTATATATTGGCCACGCCGGTAGACACGTCCCAACTGATGGTGCCGGGACCACTTCCCGTAAAGTTCAGTGATACCCTGTCTCTAACTTCGCTTAACGCAACCTCTCCCTCAATCGCAGCATCTTCTACCGGAAAGACCGTAGCCTGCCTGCCGTCATCTCCCTCCGGAAGCGATTCGACAGGAGTTTTCACCACCCTTTCTATGTTGTTCCAGCTCCACCCGTCAGACGGTGAAGGATTTGCAGGCGTTATATCCGGATTGCGTGATGCAATGGCAAAGGCCGAAATGAGTGCTTGTCCCGCTTTCACCTGGGGGAAAGATATTTTCAGCTCCCCACCCTGCACCTTTGCATCCAGCACCTGTTTCAATGCCCGGTCGTGTCCCGACTCGGCCCAGATATCCAGATCACGGATATATACCGAGTCGTTCAGCGCCACATCAAACACCCTGTAACCCTCACCATCCCGAATGCCTCCCGTACCGTACCAGGGCTCGGTAAAATAGAGTTCCACCCTATATTCTCCGTCCGGAAGCGGAAAATGGTATGCCAGCTCATGACGTCCGTACCGGAATTGTCCGAACAGCTTCCAGTCTCTTGTCCCTTTTATGGGATCCTTGGTATATCGCTGGCTCCCCTGATAACGATTTATATGCTCAAATTGATCGGCCCAGGAGACCGATCCCCACTGCTTGTCACTCTTTCTCGCGATATCAGCGCTCCACACCTGTCCATACTCATCCCGATAGGCATCTCCACCGCTGTTTACACGGTAAATGTAATGATACCCTTCCTCTCCCCTCAGTATGGGGCCGGCATCATCGTAGAGCGACCCAAAACGGGGTGATTCAGGAAGATGATCAAGAACAATATAATCCTCCGCTACCGGTTTGCCGTTAACATACCCCACCGCGTACAACACGTTGTATTTGATATCAACCTTGTTCCAGATAAAATGCGTCCCTCTGGGCCCTTTCTTCTTGCGTCCCAGGGATACCGATTTCACATCATTGAAGAGCTCTACCTCATCGCAGTTTGAGAATATCCGAATTCCATCTTTCACACCCGGTGAGCTCCAGCGATCGCTCCAGGTGTGTGAAACAATATAAACCATGGGATCGTTCTCCGGCAAGGCGTAGCTGGCACGGTACATGTAATACACATCCAGCGGCTCTCCCCATGTGGTGAGCAGACCTTTATAGTTGACGGGACCCACCTTGTCGATCACACGATACCCCTCGTCGGGATGCCTTCTACCCGGGTTGTCGTGTGAATTAAATATCCATTGGAACTGTCCAATGGCACTCTCTTTGGCTTCTTCGCCCAACCGCACCTTTTTCTCCATCAGCTGGTACATCCTGTCTTCGCTCCAGACACCATCCTGATCAAAGTCACCTTCGGTATGCAAGTCGATGGAACGCCACGCCCCATACTCCCCGTTCAGCAGCTGATTTTTTAACTCCTCCGCATAGTTGTCCGGATCACCGCCGTAGGTACCCGACCAGTTCTGTACCACATTCCAGTCGGTTCCGCTCCCTCCGTTGCAAGTGACGATCACACGTTGTTTGCTTGCTGTGGGATCCATCTCCCGGATTATCTCCGCACACTCTTCTGCAAACTCTTTCGGGAGAACGCTCTCATTTTGCAACCCCCACATGATCACCGAAGGAGCGTTGCGCCTCTCTTTGATCCATTGGCGGAGCAGATTCTTGAAATTCTCCCGGAAAGCGGGCGTGTCGTACCAGATATGGGCCGAAAACTGGGGCCAGAACATGATTCCTTCTTTGTCCAACAGCTCCTTGTAAAATAGGTTATGGGGTTGATGTGCATCCCTGAAGGCATTAAAACCGGCATCTTTCATCATGCTCACCCTTGCCTTGATCTCCTCTTTTGAGAATGCGTGCGACTGTCCGAAACGATGCTCATATTCGGCTGTGCCATTCAGAAACAGGGAATTTCCGTTTAACCGGAATGTGGGGTCACCATCATTTCTCAACACCGGCCAGCTAATGGTTCGTATGCCGTAAGGAGTGGTTACCTCATCGGTTGTACTTCCACCCCTCTTTAGCACAGAAGCAAGCTTGTAAAGATAAGGATCACTGTTGCTCCATAGATGTACATTCTCCAATTTGGGGCTGACCTGACTGATGATCTTCGTTTCACCCGGTTCAAGCGTGACCGTTTCCGAAAGGCGAAAAACGGCGACCCCGTTGTCGTCGTTCAGTTTGGTTACAAACTCTACTGTTTCCGGACTGTTTCCATAATTTTTCAGTTCAGTTTCTATATGCAAATAACTGGTATCACCGTTCCAGATATGAACACCGAACGGCTCGATTCTGAACTTGTCGACCACCTCCATCACCACCGGTCGGAATATTCCCATCGGCTGCGAACCTTCGGAGAAACCCCATTCTGAGGAGCAGCCGCCGCACACCCAGGGCATGTCTGTGATCATCGAAGGATGCTCTGCCTTTACAGTCAGCACATTATTTCCGACCCGGTTCACTGCGTCGGTCACATCCAGCGTAAAGGTGGTTCTCCCTCCTGGATGCCGTCCAAAGTTCTTTCCGTTCAATGTGACGGTTGCATAGGTTCCCACTCCCTCAAACCGGATAAAAAAACGTTTATCGCCATCATATTCCGGTAGCCTGAACTCTTTTTTATACCAGGCATTGCCATGTCTGTTCCCATGTAGATGCTGGCGGTAGCCATGATAATCATCCCAGTTGTGGGGGATATTCACTCGTTTCCAGTCGCCATTCACATCAAATGCGTCATATTTCCTGCTATTCTCTTCCGCTGCTACGGTGCTCCAATCCTCGTTCAGTTGTACAATACCTCTTTTCCCTGTGGATTCGGGCTCAGGGAAGCGGAGCTTCGATCTCCCCCTGGGTTCCGAGACGGCCACAGCAATTCCTCGCTGGTCATGCTCGTTCACGGCACAATAGAAGTGGTAGACCACCCCTTCATGTTTTATCAGATATGATTTATGCGCAAACAGGTTATCGTAATCTTTTGAGGGAATGATCAGATCTTCTCCTGTCCAGTCGGTCCAGTTCACCAGATCATAGGAGGCAGCAAACGTATTGTAGGCCTTGTATTTTCTATCCGCACGAAATGCACCGAAGTAAAACATCACATAGAGATCATCCATCTTCTGGATATGTGCATCGCCGGTGATCCCCTCTTCGTGAGAAAGTACCGGATTACCCGGGTATCGCTCCCACTTTACCATATCGTCTGAATAGGCGATACCTACCCTTTCGGCTTTAATATCATTTTCAGGATTGATCCCACCTGCGTTGTAAAACATGACAAACGGCTTCCCAAAGGTTTCGTTATCATCACGGAATACGCTGCTCTTATACTGAATAATATTTTCGAACCATTGGGCATCTTTCTCCTCCGGCGACATGACCGGCTCATTAAATGCCTTCCACTCGTGCGCTACGGTAGGGTCTTTTTCCGTATAAGCCACACCGATCTTCAGGGGCCCCGTTTCGTAACCTGTCTCCGCACCACCGATATAGGTCATCCAGTATTTGTCGTCGTAGCTGTTCAGTTCGTAGCTGCCGCTCCAGTGATGATCGATCAGCGAAGGATATCCTCCCCTCTGGTTCTCATCCCACTTGCCATCACGAAAGGAAAGCAGCCTGCCCAAGGTCGTCCACTCCAGCAGATTGTCGCTTTCGGCCAGCCATGTTTCGTAACCGCGGCCATCTTTTCCCGATTTGCCATCGTACCGCAGGTAAGTCATATACCATTTGTCGCCCCTTCTGAATACCGTTGGGCAGTCCATCTTCTCCTGATTGCTCTGCGGTGCAATCACCAGTCCATATTTATGGGGTGTCTTTACCTCCTCATATACCGCCTCCATCCGGGATGGTGGCACAGACTTTCCGGAGGATGATACTTTGCACCCCAGGGAAGTTAAAAAGATGAGGAGTACAGTTAAACTAATTTTGATTCTTTTCATCCGTGAATTTTTTAGCAACAGCTTATTTCTCGTGCGTGATCTTTCTGTACACACAACTGCTGTTGTTACAGATTTTACACCCGTAGTGGTACTTTTTCACTCCTTTGCCGATACCAATTATTCCGCTGACGGACTTTTCCGGGATCATCAGGCAGGAATCGGTGAGTGTTACACCTACCGGGTTACACCCCATCAGCGAAAACAAGTTTCTCTGTTCATTCAGCCCCCAGTTACAGTATCCCGGACTATATCTGTTGCTGATATGCAAGTTTTCCGCTTTCATCTTATCGGCAAGATGCTGTTGAATCAAATCCATAGCCTTTTCAACCGTAAGCGAACCGATCGCATCAAGCAGATATGCCTCCATCACATCGCCGTTGGTATTCATTGTTCTGGCAATATTTGTGAAGGCAGGCCCTGCCGTACACACAAAAACGGCCAATGATGTGGCGTTTTTCAGGTACCCTGTAATTTGTTTTCCAGTATGTAATTCATTGCTTTCCACGGCAATCAATCCTTCTTTCCTCGATACGGTTACATCTCTTTTCAGCTGATATCCACCTGAAATGCCTTCTATGTTCCCCAACCTCCGAAGTATCTCCTCTACGAAAATTCTTGCAGGGTGATCATCTTCTATGCCGATGGAATGAATAAATCGAAAGATCTCCTCGGAAGAAGGAGCAGCGTCCCTGAACGAAAACTGAAAATATTGAAACGGTTCCGGCATCTTTCACTTCCTTATACAGATTGATTAAATTCATCCGCCGCCTCAAAGAAAGCATGGATATTCTCTGGAGGAGTATGCGGTGGAAGATCACAACCGCTGGATATAACAAAGTTAGGATAATTTCTTGTCAGATTCAACAGATCCAGTGCCGACTGTTTTACTTTTTCCCGATCAGACTGTTTAAAAACAGTCACAGGATCCAGATTACCCATCACAATCACTCCTGAAGGGCACTCCCGCAAGGCTTCGCTCATATCTATGGCATTCCCGAAATGCAAAGCATTTGCTCCGCTTTCTATCATTGCATGGGTACATTGTCCGCTATTACCACAATTGTGCAGGATCAGCGTGAAGTCATCATCCTGCACCGCATCTGCCACCTGCTTTACAAAATGAGATGAATAGAGAAGGCAGTCTTCGTTGGAGAGAAGTCCCGCCGCAGGTTCCGCCATAATAAGACCGGCTGTGCCGGTAGCTTTCAATGCACGGCAGTAATCAATTAAGAACTCGGTGCATTTTGAAAGGAGTAAAAGAATTGTCTCCGGTTCCGTATAGATGGAAACCATTATTTCGGACATATCATATAACCTCCCTGCCAGCGAGAAGGGGCCGATGCATTCTGAAAAAACAGGCTTGTCCCTAATATTCTCGGCCAACAACCTGCTCGCCAGCAAACAGGCAGACAGTCGCCCTTTTTCCAAGCCGGGCACTTTTAACCTCTCTACATCTTCTGCACTATGTAAAAGCCTTGCTATGACCGTAGGTATTTCATCGTCCGGCATATTGATTGAGGCCCCAAACGCTTCCGCCTCTACGGTCAGGTCCATCATTGTACAGCAAACACGCATATCAAACGTTTCAGAAGCAGCCATGACTGCTTTATACTGAACGTGGCCATCAGAGACGGCATTACTTACTTTTTCCCCAATAAGCTCGATGCCGGGATGGGTAATGAAGGGAAATGCGGTACGTTTTTTATCACCTAAAACTGAATCTATCCACATTTTCATACGATTAAAACGATGTATTTTTACTAAAGTCAGATATTTGCTCGCCATGGCAAAGTACAAATAAGTTTGACTTTGCTCATTTGACTTAACGCAAATAATTAAAATGTACCCTACTGGAACTGAGCATCCAGCCAAACAATCCCCTCTCCCGGATCTTTACCATAGCCGTCGGCACCTATTGAAGCAGCAAAATCAGCTGTCAAAGGAGCACCACCCACAATAATTTTTGTATCCGGAGAAACAGCCTTTATTGCCTCAATAACCGGTTGAATATTAACCATGGTGGTGGATAGCAATGCCGAAACACCGACCAATGCACCGGGATTTGCTTTTACTATCTCAACAAACGTTTCCGTCTTCACATCCACGCCCAGGTCTATCACTTCCCATCCGGCACCCTCCACCATCATACTCACCAGGTTCTTACCTATATCGTGCAGATCACCAAAAACAGTACCGATGATAAATACCCCTTTTCGTTTCACCGTGCCGTCGGCAAAGTAAGGTTTCAGGTGGTTCATTGAAACACTCATCGCTTTGGCCGATAACAGCATCTGTGGTACAAAGATCTTTTTCTCCGAAAATTTCCTCCCTACTTTGTCCATGGCGGCGATCAGCGCTCCGTTCAATATCTCATCCGGGCTAATACCAGCTTCCAGCGCTTCTTTGGTAATTTCATCAGCACCCGGCAGGCCTTTCATCGCAGGAGGATAGGGCGATGCCAGATTTATTTTACCAAACTCTACCGACTCAAACAATTTATCAAGTAATTGGGTATGCATACGATTAAAAATATTTATTCAAATTTCCCATATTTCACTAACAGATAGATCTCCTACTGCCAATCATCGTCTACTGATATACAAATTTATTCTATATACTTCGCTAACGGCTAAATCTCCTACCGGCCATATCTTTATTAATTAAACACTATATAAACCGATATCATTACAATAATAAGCAGCAACCAGGCAAGCTTGACCGACCTGTTTACTTTAACCGGCTTATAATTCAGTACCTTGACAGCGGGATCCTCTTTTTTATCCAATAGTGAATAGAGAAAAAGGAATAGTGCGAGAACAATAAAAATCAGAACTGAAACATATAGGTAGTGTACTCCGTTAAATATTATGTTGGTATAGTACAATATGCCTATTCCCAGGCTGAAAGCGGTACCTACTGAGAGTATAATCTTAATACCCCGTCCCGATGTCCTCCTCCATAATACGGCAAAAAGGAAGGCTACAGACATTGGAGGAGCAAGGAAACCCAGCACCGACTGGAAAATATTGAAAAAGCTTAGTCCCTGTATCCGTGAAATTCCCAACGCTAAAAAGATAGATAAAAAGGCACCGGCGAGTACCACCAACCGTCCATACTTCTTAATCTCAGGCTGAGTGATCTCCGGCCTGTTTCTCTTAATGATATCCATTGTAAAGACAGTGCTCAGTGAGTTTAGGGCCGACCCGATTGTACTAATCAACGCGGCTATCATTACCACAACAACCAGCCCGATCATTCCGGACGGGAACACAGTTTTGACCAGGCTCAGGTAAGCATCCGTCGAATTGCCCAGATTCGGGATAAGAATAAATGCAAGAATTCCCGGTAGAATAAACAGAGGGATATCAATCAGTTTAAGCCATGCCACGAAATTGGCGCCCATCTGGCCCTGTTTAAGGCTCTTCGCACCTAGTACCGACTGCACCATCGACTGGTCAGTACACCAGAACCAGATACCCATTATGGGGTAACCCAATAAAATTGCTAGCCATGGAAAATCTTTATCATCCAGCGGCTGAAATAGTTTCCAATAAGAAGAGGGCGTGGATTCCAAAACCGTTCCGATCCCCCCTGCCCTGTTCGTAGCCAGAATTACCAGTAACAATGAAACACCTATAAACAGCAGCATCTGGAAAACATTAGTATACGCGATTGTTTTCAATCCCCCCGATATTACAAAAAGGGCGGATATAGCGACAAGAATCACGATACAAGCCCACAGAGGGAAATCGAGTATCTGTGACATAAAAATACCACCTGAGAAAAGAGTCAGCCCGAGCCACGAAATGAGTGTGGTAAGAATAGTGTACCAGGCAATATATGCTTGAACAGTCGTTCCGAAACGTTTACCCATATATTCGGGCAGGGTCGTAACTCCCGCACCCAGATAACGCGGAGCAAAGACAAAAGCCAGCATCATAATAAAAGGGAAAGCGTACCATGAGAAGTTTCCCGCTACAATGCCACTTTCGAAGCCGCTGCTGGCATTGGCTATCAGCATAGAAGGCCCAACGTTGGTTCCCCACATCGTGAGCCCTATTGCAAACCATCCCAGCGACTTATTGGCCAGAAACAGGTTTTCGCTTTTATTTTTTTTGCCAAAGCTCGACCACCATGCTATCATTCCTAGAATCACAAAGTAGGCTACAATTACTGCAATATCCAACTGTGACAAGTCTATCAGTGTCTCCATACTCATTTTATCTGTAGCGATCTACTATTTTCAATGCCTGTTCGATTTCCTTTTCGGTTTTAAAGTCCACATTGATGTGCAACCCCTTATTTCCCACATGGTCGATAAGCGGTTCCAGCTCATCAAGAGTTACCCAGTTTATCATGACCGACTTTCCCGCAGCAAGCACCTTTTTGTACAGATCATACCATCGTGGATCGCCCCCTTGCGGTTGTCCATACCCCGGCGTCCATTGCAACGCATTTAAATCCTTTAGTTCAAGGAGAGAATCAAGATGGCGAATGGCATCCACACCATCGAGATGGTATAGTGTATAATCAATTTTCTCTGTTTGCTCTTTCAAAAAGGGAAGGCAGAACATCCTGAAATCCTCTTCCGATATCATGATAGAGATATCCACCTGCAGTTTTGCCACCTTCCCGGGTGCCCATAGTGAAAAATAGCAACAGGCCATCTCTCCATCCTCATTGATTATATTGTATATCCGATCAAATACGTCAAAATAGACACGGTTTATTTCCGCGAGCTGCTCTATTGTCCGCATCGGCTCCATAATCAGATCGACAAGCACATTATCGGGCCCCTTTAAGCTGGAGAGCACATCCAGCCCCTCTACCAGGTCGGGACATCCCACCATATACCTGCCGTTTGCCTTTTTCTTCACCGCCTTCAGCAACTCCTTATGCAACTTCCACCACCGGTTGCCCTCATCAAAAATAATCTTCTCCTCAAAACCGGGTGCTTGATGAATCCAGATCGTATCCTCCCTTCCTTCCAGTTCAGAGCCGAGTATGGAAGCCAGTGAACCCGGGCCGAGCTGTGTATTGGCCACCGGTAGTATATCTGCCTTGTAGGAGTTTCTCGACATGGTATAGTGCAGATAACCGGAGCGCCACTCCGGGTCGAACCAAAACTGATTCATATCCCTGTGAGGTGCCGGCCGGGCAACATCCTCCCAGGGGTCGCCCTCCTTAAAGAGGTGCTCCCACATCGAAAGGACAATACCTTTTCCGTTCCACCAATCCAGGTAATGCTGTTTGGATTCTTCAAAATTTGATTTCCAGGTTGATATCATTTTATCTTAACTTTATCCGAAACTGACAAATTCCACCTTCTCCCGTCTCATTTCATCTGTACAGGACACCTTGTGTGGATACATTGGTATTTTTGATCCTTTCCTCACAAATACAGGAATTATATCGAGGGGTACCCCTACATTTCTAAGCCAGCGGCCACCCTTATACTCCTCCTTGGTGAAGAAATGCACCCACTCCCCTTCCGGCAGGTAAATATCGCGCATGTTTTCTGAATTCATGACCGGAGCAACCATCATCTTCTCGCCAAAATAATACTGATCGTCTATATGACGACATGTTTTATCCTGGGGATGATGCAACAGCAGAGCACGCAACACCGGCATTCCGGTCTCCGTGGTAATTTTACTCTGTTCCAGTATGTAGGGTATCAGCCTATAACGCAACTCCCAGTATTTTCTGATAATCGGGGCAACGGCAGGATGACTCCATGGCTCGCGTTTAGAAGTGCCGTGATAACGAAAATGAGAAGTAAAGACGCCAAATTGAGTCCACCTGATGTAGAGATCATCCGGCAGTACCGTATTCATAAAATCGGGAACACCATGAAACCCGGGCACATCGTGGCTCCAGAAGCCAAACCCCGAGAGTCCCAGCTGCAGTCCCCCCTTCAACGAAGCGGACATGCCTTCCCAGGAAGCAGCCGCATCTCCTCCCCAGTGTAGCGGGTAGCGCTGACAACCACTCCAGCCGGCTCTTGCCCAGATAATACCCTCCCCTGTCACTTCCTCCGTTACTTCGTAGGTTGCTTTCTGATACAACAGTGGATAAAGGTTGATCAGCTTATCTGCCGGCATACCATGATAATCTGCATCGAGATGAATATTTTCTCCGAAATCAGTTTTTATGCATGCTACCCCCATCTGCAGCAGTCTCCTCAGCAGGCCTTTATACCACTCAGTAGCTTTATCATACGTGAAATCGATGGTCCCTGCATAATCCTCCACACTGAAGTTAGAGGCACCTGAGAGGCTTTTATTACTCCTGCTTATATAGTTGTTTTCTACAGACTCTTCATACTGCTCCGCATCGTGTGAGATATAGGGCAGCTGCCACAGGCTGACCCTGAAGCCTCTCTCTTTGAGATCAGAGATAAACTTTTCCGTATTCGGGAAGCGCTCTTCATTGAATTTCCATTCACACAGCCAGTCCGTTTTGAACCAACCGGTATCCAGATGTATTACATCACAGGGATAATTCTCTTCTCTCAGCCTGTTGCAGATTTCATTTACCTCATCTGCAGAAAAATAGGACATGCGGCTCATCCAAATACCAAAACTCCACAGTGGCGGCATAGAGGGAAATCCGGTTAGACTGCGGTATCCACGTAAAATCTCTTCAGGGTTCTCACCTCCAATCAAAAAGAGATCGATCAGCGACTCATCTACCAGAATCTGAACAGAACGCATAAAATGA
>CAZBFS010000013.1:0-20627 GCA_964491215.1 uncultured Proteiniphilum sp. | reverse complement strand
TCTCCTGTCCGAGCAATTTCGCAAGGTGTGTACCAACGGCGCCTGCACCGGCAATTAATATTTTCATTGATTGCGTTGCAATTAATTATTTTCCAATTAGATGGTCTCGACTTTTCTCTGTTGTGAGAGGTGATTCAGGAGTGTATGTGCTAACGGTTGTTCCATTGTCGTTGCCAAGGAAGAATGACTCAATCTGTTTAAATATCCCTTCCGCATCAATGCCAATGATTTGTTGCAGTTCGGTGATCGATCCATGCGTCACAAATTTATCGGGGATACCGATTCTGTGCAAACGGATATTTGTGTAGTTGTGGTCGGACAGAAACTCAGAGACGGCACTTCCCAGACCGCCGTTTACCGTCCCGTTTTCAAGCGTGATCACCACGGGATAGCGGGAGGCGACCTCATGTAAAAGCTCTTCATCTATAGGTTTGAGGAAGATCATGTCATAATGAGCCAGGCTGATACCCTTTTGCTCGGCCATCTCGATGGCCTTGGCACCGTTGTTGCCTATGGCACCGATGGAGAGCAGTGCCGCATGCTTTCCCTCCCTTAGCTTTCTTCCCTTGCCGATGGGCAGGATCTCAGGCTTGTTTTGCCAGTCGGCAAGCTGTCCCTGACCGCGCGGATAGCGGATCACGAAAGGCCCCTCATTACCGTAGACAGCGGTGTGCATCAGGTTGCGCAGCTCATGTTCGTTGTAGGGTGCTGAGATCACCAGGTTGGGTATCGGACGCAGGTAAGCCAGGTCGAACACCCCATGGTGTGTGGGACCGTCGGGGCCTACCAGTCCGGCTCTATCGAGGCACATGATCACCTTCAGCTTTTGCAGCGCCACATCGTGGATCACCTGGTCATAGGCACGTTGCATAAAGGAGGAATAGACATTACAAAAGGGTATCATCCCCTCCTTTGCCATCCCGGCTGAGAAGGTCACTGCATGTGCTTCGGCAATCCCCACATCGAATGCGCGTTCTGGCATCTCTTTCATCAGGTAGATCATGGAGCAGCCAGTGGGCATGGCGGGTGTAACCCCTACGATTGCTTCATTTTCACGTGCCATCTCCACCAGGGTATGGCCGAAGACATCCTGGTAGGGGTGTGGCTGATGCAGATCCTTCTTCACCTTGCGTTCACCGGTATCCTTGTTGAAGAGGCCGGGAGCGTGCCATACGGTAGCCGACCGCTCGGCCGGCTCATAGCCTTTACCCTTTACTGTTTTGATATGAAGCAGCTTGGGCCCTTTCATCTCCTTGATGTTGGAGAGAATGCGTATCAGTCCGGGCAGGTCGTGACCATCCACGGGACCAAAATAGCGGATGTTGAAACCTTCAAACATGTTCTGTTCCTTGGTGAGGAGCGCCTTGATGCTGTTGCTGAAACGGAGCACCCTGTTTTTGTCCCGCTCAGAGATCAGGTTGCGCCGCCGGAACCCCTGGTAGACATCGTGACGCACCTTGTTGTATTTCGATGAGGTGGTCAGCTTCACCAGGTAATCCTGCAACCCGCCCACATTGTTGTCGATCGACATGTTATTGTCGTTGAGGATGATCAGCAGGTTGTTGGGTTGTGAGCAGGCGTTGTTAAGACCCTCGTAGGCCAGTCCCCCCGTCATGGCACCATCACCAATCACCGCCACCACGTGGCGATCCTCCTCCTTGCGCAACGAAGCTGCCACGGCCATACCCAGTGCTGCAGAGATAGAGGTGGAGGCATGCCCCACCATGAATGTGTCATATTCGCTCTCGCCGGGGTTGATAAAACCGGAGAGCCCTCCCAGCTTACGGTTGGTAATAAAACGATCACGTCGCCCGGTAAGGATCTTGTGGCTGTATGCCTGGTGTCCCACATCCCACACCAGTCGATCGTAAGGGGTATTGTAAAGGAAGTGAAGAGCCACTGTCAGCTCAACAGTACCCAGGCTGGATCCAAAATGGCCCGGATTGTGGGAGAGCTGTTCGATGATGAATTCCCTCAGGTCGGCACAAACCTCTTCCAGTTGTCCTATCGTCAGTTTTTTCAGATCATCAGGGCTGTTTATCTCTTGTAAATAATTCATGATCCATACACCTTTCGTCTTTCTATCATAACGATACCGGTGTAAATATGTTTAATATGTTGCAAACTGATCAGTTGGCCATGTCGGAGAAGAACTTGATCCGTACCAGTCTGATCTCGGTTTCGGTGTACTCCGTAAACTCTTCCTGGGCCCTTTCGAGGTTATCTGTCTCCGCCTCCTTGAAGTAGGAATAGATATCCTGCAGTAAATCCTGATCCATCACCTCGTTGAGGAAGTAGTCGATGTTGATCTTGGTACCTGAGTAAACAATGGCTTCCACCTCCGTGAGCATCTCGTTAAAATCGATTCCTTTCGATTCAGCCAAATCGTCGAGGGCAACCTTGCGGTCGATGGCCTGCACGATCGATACTTTGAGCTTCGACTTGTTGGCTACCGTTTTCACACGCAGATCCTCTGGACGGGTGATATCGTTTTCCTCCACATGTTTGCGGATTAGGTCCACGAACTCCTTGCCGTAGCGCTTGGCTTTGCCGGCACCGACACCGGGAATGTTTTGCAACTCTTCCAGGGTGATGGGATAGGAGGTGGCCATCGCTTCAAGTGATGAGGGCTGGAAGATGACGTAGGGAGGGACGTTCAGTTTCTTCGACAGTTTTTTTCTCAGATCCTTCATCATGGAGAAAAGCACCGGGTCGGCTGCACCACCGCTGCCGGCAGCAGCGCCCAGCACATCTGAATCTTCACTTTCCAGATCGGTTATATCATCCTCATCCTCATCTATTCGGGTGATCTTGAAAGTAGTGGGATTCTTCAGGAAATCCTTTCCTTTCTTGGTGATCTTGAGGATGCCGTAGTTTTCGATATCCTTCTTCAGGTAGTTGTCCAGCAACGCCTGTCGTATCACGGTCTCCCAGGTATCGGCCTCTTCATCCGATCCGGAACCAAACTCTTCCAGTTCGTTGTGGCCGTAGGTCTCAATATCGGAAGTCTCTTTTCCAATCAGAAAATCGGTCAGGTAATCGGCTTTTTGTTTCTCCTTCAGTACTGAAATTGCTTCCAGCACCGTAATTAATAGTTCTTTCGCTTCCACTTTCTTCTTTGGATTTAAACAATTGTCGCAATGCTCGCAGTTTGTTTCGTTATACTCTTCACCGAAGTAATGCAACAGCATCTTTCTTCGGCATACCGATGTCTCGGCATAGGCTGCCGTCTCCAGCAGCAGCTGTTTGCCAATCTCCTGTTCCGAGACCGGCTTACCCTGCATGAAGCGTTCCAGCTTCTGCAGATCTTTTTCGGAATAGAATGCAATGCATCGACCCTCACCGCCGTCACGTCCTGCACGCCCGGTCTCCTGGTAGTAACCCTCCAGGCTCTTGGGAATATCGTAGTGAATGACGTAGCGCACGTCAGGCTTGTCGATGCCCATCCCAAAGGCAATGGTGGCCACGATCACATCGGCCTTTTCCATCAGGAAGGCATCCTGGTTGGTGCTGCGGGTTACCGCATCCATGCCGGCGTGGTAGGGGAGTGCACGGATGTTGTTTGCCTGCAGGATCTCGGAAAAGTCATCCACCTTTCTTCGGCTCAGGCAATAGACGATACCCGATTTTCTTCCCTGGGAAAGGATGTACCTGATGATCTCCTTATTGATATGCTCCGTCTTGGGTCTCACTTCGTAATAGAGGTTGGGACGGTTGAAAGAGGATTTATAGACGACAGCATGGCTCATACCCAAGTTCTTTTGAATATCATGTTGCACCTTGGGTGTTGCAGTGGCGGTCAGCGCTATGATCGGTCGGTCAGATATCTCGCTGATGATGGGTCTGATGCGCCTGTATTCGGGACGGAAATCATGTCCCCACTCGGAGATACAGTGGGCTTCATCCACTGCGTAAAATGAGATTGGCACATTGCGTAGAAATTCCACGTTCTCCAACTTGGTTAGCGATTCGGGAGCCACGTAGAGCATCTTGGTCTTGCCTGAGAGGATATCCATTTTCACCTTTTCAATCTCGAACTTGTTGAGTGAAGAGTTGAGAAAATGGGCTATGCCGTCCTCTTCGCTGTGGTTGCGCATGGCATCAACCTGGTTTTTCATCAGGGCGATCAACGGGGAGATGATGATGGCAGTACCCTCCATCAGCAGGGCAGGCAGCTGATAGCACAACGACTTGCCTCCGCCGGTAGGCATCAGTACAAACGTATCGTTGCCGGAGAGGATGCTGGAGATAATGGCTTCCTGGTTGCCTTTGAAGGTGTCAAAGCCAAAATATTTCTTTAAACCCTTGTGTATTGAATCTTGTTTTCCCATTGTGCCCATGTCCCTGCGATAAGAAGGTTGTCACCGAAAGGTTGATACAAAATTAAAAAAGTATTTCATATATACAATAACAAAAAGGGTAATGCACGAAAAAAACGCAGGGAGACCATGCGTTTTCTCGGGTGGGAGCCGTTTGTTACTGTGACGGCAGGTTTTGTTTTAGCTCTGGAGCAACGAGGGTGTCAGGCCACCCTCAGATGATGGTGGTCTGAGTTCTCCAGTTGTTGCTCGGCATATTTGCGGGTGACATGCAGTTTCTTCTTTTCCTCCGTGGGAAGGCTGAACATGGCGTCGATCATGATCGCTTCCACGATGGAGCGCAGACCGCGCGCCCCCAGCTTGAACTCGATAGCCTTGTCCACGACATATTCGTATGCCTCCGGTTCAAAGGTGAGTGCTACACCGTCCATCTCGAATAGCTTCTGATACTGTTTGATGATGGAGTTCTTCGGCTCGGTGAGGATGCGCAACAGTGCCTCACGGTCGAGTGGCTCCAGATAGGTGAGGATGGGGAGCCTGCCGATGATCTCGGGGATCAGGCCGAACGATTTCAGGTCGAGCGGCGTGATGTATTTCATCATGTTGTTACGGTCGATATTTCCTTTCTCGCTGCTGGCAGCATAGCCTACCACCCGTGTGTTCAGGCGCTGCGCAATCTTTTTCTCTATACCGTCGAAGGCTCCACCACATATGAAAAGGATATTCTTGGTGTTAACGGCGATCATCCGCTGTTCAGGATGCTTGCGACCACCCTGCGGCGGTACGTTAACCACCGATCCCTCGAGCAGCTTCAGCAGTCCCTGCTGTACCCCTTCACCGCTCACGTCGCGCGTGATGGAGGGGTTGTCGCTCTTGCGGGCGATCTTATCGATCTCATCGATGAAGACAATGCCCCTTTCAGCGGCATTCACGTCATAGTCGGCCACCTGCAGCAGCCGGGTGAGAATGCTTTCGATATCTTCACCCACGTAACCGGCCTCGGTGAGTATGGTAGCATCGACGATGGTAAAGGGTACATGCAGCAGCTTCGCTATGGTGCGGGCCAACAGTGTTTTGCCTGTGCCGGTGGCACCCACCATGATGATGTTCGACTTCTCGATCTCCACCTCATCCTTCACATTCTTCTGCAGGACACGCTTGTAGTGGTTGTAAACAGCTACCGACAGGAACCGCTTGGCGTTCTCCTGTTGGATCACATATTGGTCGAGAAACTCCTTGATCTGTGTCGGCTTGGGCAGGGAGGAGAGGCTGATGCCCATGTCACTCTTGGCATTGCCCTTAAACGTTTCGTTCACGATCTCATGTGCCTGCTCGGCACACATATCGCAAATGTAACCGGTCATGCCGGAGATCAACAGGTTGACCTCCTGTTCACTTCTACCGCAGAAACTGCAATGGTTGCTGCTGTTTGCCTTCTTTGCCATCGGATATTGGTTATTTTCTTACCAGTACATTGTCTACCATTCCATATGCTTTCGCTTCGGAAGCGGTCATCCAGAAATCACGGTCAGAGTCGCGTGCCACATCTTCAAGCGGCTTGCCTGAATGTGTGGAGATAATCTGGTAAAGCTCCTGCTTGATCTTTGCAATCTCACGGGCTGTGATCTCGATGTCGGAAGCCTGACCCTGTACCCCTCCCAGCGGCTGGTGAATCATCACGCGTGAGTGGGTGAGAGCAAATCGCTTCTTGTCTGTGCCTGCCACCAGCAGTACGGCTGCCATGGAAGCAGCGATGCCGGTGCAGATGGTTGATATGTTGCTCGAGACGAATTGCATGGTGTCGTATATCCCCAGACCGGCATAAACCGTTCCGCCGGGTGAGTTGATATAGATGGAGATATCTTTTCCCGGATCGGCCGAGTCGAGATAGAGCAGCTGCGCCTGTATCACGTTGGCTGTATAGTCATCAATGGCAGTACCGAGAAAGATGATGCGATCCATCATCAATCGTGAAAAGACATCCATCTGTGCCACGTTGAGCTGACGTTCCTCAATGATGGTGGGGGAGATGTAACCGCCCTGGCTGGTGATGTTCATGTAGCTATCCAGCCTGGAGCCGTTCATGCCCAGATGCTTCACCGCATATTTTCTAAAATCGTTTTGCATACTTCTCTATTTTATTCAACAATGAATTTGTGAGTCTTATCCACAGCAAAGATGATGCCGGAATAAATTACCGGTTTTTTTTTAATTCTACCTTAACAGATGATTGAAAAACAAATATATAATGAATTGTTGAATTTATATGTGTAATGTCTGTTTATTCTTCTGCTTCATCTGCAGCGGCTGCTTCCTCCTGCACCTCTTCATGGTGCGTATGAGAATGCTCGCTCATCAGATCGTTGAACTCTTTTGAGTAGATCTCTTTCTCCACAACGGTCACGTTGGCCTTGAGCCAGTCGATCACCTTGTCCTCGGTGGCTCTCTCCACCAGGTTCTGTACCGTCTCCTCCTTTTCGAGCAGGCTCTTGGTGTAGTTCTGCAACACGTCGGCCGGCAGATTGGTCATGCCATACTGCGCGAATTGTGCCTTAGCCACCTCGGCAGCCAGTGCTTCGATATCCTGGTACTCCACCTTGAGCTCGTTCTCTTCCACAATCTTCTGCTTGGCGATGTGGAACTTGAGGTCCTCCAGGATCCTGGGATAATCCTCTTCCAACTGTTCCGGTGTGCGTTCATCACTGGTCTCCAGCAACCAACGTTTCAGAAACGCATCGGGGAAAGCTACATCCTTCATCTTCTCCACGATCAGATCCTTTGCCTGGTGAATGAAGAGGTGGTCCACACTGGGTTTGAACTGACGTGTCAGCTCTGCTGATATCTTCTCCCGGAAATCTTCTTCCGACGTGGCTACTCCTTCTCCCAACACCTTGTCGAACAGCTCCTGGTTCATTTCGGCTTCCTTGTAACGGGTTACCTCCTTGATGTCGAAACGATAGTCGGAAGTGGTTTCACCAACTTGCTCCTTGGTGGTCTGTAGCAGAGAGGCTACCTCGGCCTTGTTGTTGTCATAGGCGTTCAGCGGATTGAAAACAACGCTGTCACCCACCTTGGCGCCGATGAAGCTATTCCTGGTTGTCTCGTCTTTCACGTAGGAGGGCATCAGGATGGCATTTTCTATTACCTCTCCCTCTGCTTTCACCTGCTCCCCATCCATCTCTGTGAGGGTGCCTTTAATAAGGTCCGTATCTTTGGCTTCTTCCTCGATAGTTTCGTAAGTGCCATAGTTTTGGCGGTAGCCATCCATCTGCTTGTCCAGCAGGTCAGCCTCAAGCTTCACGTTGTACCAGGTCAGCTCAGTCTTTTTGTCGAGTGACAACTCAAACTCCGGAGTGAGGGCTACATCGAAATAGAAGTTCATTGTTTCATCCTTCTCCAGGTCCACCTGCTTCTCTTCGCTGTCGTCAGCCATCGGTTCACCCAGAATCTTCAGTTTGTTCTCACGGATGAAATTGCCCAGCTCGTCCGAGACAATCTTATTGATCTCATCTACCAGCACAGCTTTGCCATACATTTTGCGGATCACGCCCTTGGGCACCTTGCCTTGGCGAAAGCCCGGGATATTGGCGCGCTGACGGTACTGGTTCAGCGATTTTTCTACCTTTTCCTGATAATCCTCTTTTTCCAGTTCTATGACGATGGTACCGTTTACATCGCTCGTTTTATTCAGTGTCGACTTCATTGGGATGAATGATTTTTTTAAGTTGAAAGTAGGTATATTTCAACCGTTTGATATAGTTCTTGAAATAAGAGTGCAAAAATAGTGTTATTCTTCCAATCTGCAAAAAATATTTTGTTTCACACCTCCTGCTACCTGCCTCTTACCGCCTCCCACCTCCCATATCACAAAAATCCTTATCTTTGCAGTCAAAAAAAGAGACAAGACAGATGCAACCACTCTTCACAACACTATCTGCCGGTACCCGTGTAGTACTCCTTTTTCTACTGTTACTGACAGGGTTGATCCTGGCGGGGGGGGTGATCACACTCATCGAAACGCTGGTGGCACCCGGTGAGGAGGAGAGATTGACGATGGTCTATACAGGTACCCTGGTGCAGTCACTTTTAGCCATTGCTGCACCCGCACTATTGTTGGCTTATCTCACCGAAAAGCATCCCGCAGGATACCTGAGGCTGAGTGGCAACGGTAAGTTGGGCAGCGGTGTTCTATTTGCACTGGCAGTTTTTTTCTTTTCATATCCCTTTGTTTCCTTTCTCTCGCAATGGAACAGTCAGATGGTGTTGCCGGAGGCTTTCAGTGAGCTGGAGAAGACAATGCGCACGATGGAAGATGTGGCCATGGAAACAACGACTCTGATCCTGTCGGTGGACAGGGTGGGAGGGTTGCTTCTAAACCTGCTGCTCGTAGCCCTTCTGCCGGCAGTGACGGAAGAACTTTTCTTCCGTGGAGCGTTGCAGCAACTGTTGCATCGCTGGTTTGGAAATGGTCATGCCGCGGTGTGGATCGCTGCGACGATCTTCAGTCTGATACACTTTCAATTTTACGGCTTTCTGCCGAGGATGCTGCTGGGATCCCTGTTGGGTTACCTCTTCCTCTACAGTCGCAATCTCTGGATCCCCATCATCTTTCACTTTGTAAACAACGCCATGGTGATTCTCTTTCACTTTTTCTGGGGTGATGCCTCCTGGCTCCGGGAGCTGGATGAGATGCCGCTCACCTTGCCCTTTCTGATTGCGGCAGTGACAGGTGCACTGGCTACCCTGCTGCTGTTTCATTTTTATCGCAAAAGGATCACTGTTGCTGAAAAAAACCAAACCAAAGACAATGATACAAATAGCAAATACACTCCTGTCGGATGAAATCTTTGAGGAGCAGTTCATCTGCGACCTCTGCAAATGCAAAGGTCAATGCTGTGTGGACGGCGAATCGGGAGCACCGCTCACCAGGGAGGAGCATGACCTGGTTCAGGAGATCCTGCCTGAAATATGGGATGATCTCTCACCCAAAGCGCAGGAGCTGATAAGAGAACAGGGAATCGCCTATACCGATACCGACGGAGAGCTGGTCACCTCTATTGTCAATGGTGAGGAGTGTGTCTTCACCTACTTCGATGAGAACGGTATCTGCAAATGTGCCATTGACAGCGCTTACAGGGAGGGTAGAATAGCAGTTCAAAAACCGATATCCTGTCATCTCTACCCCATACGGCTGACGGAATATGCCGACTACACAGCCGTTAATTACCACCGGTGGTCGGTATGCCGTCCTGCCGTGAAGCTGGGTCGCAAGGAGGGTGTTCCCATCTATCGTTTTCTGCGGGAGCCGCTGATCCGCAGGTTTGGCGAAGCATGGTACCGTGAGGTATGTGAAGCTGCCGCACTGATCGAAAAAGCGAAAAAATAACTTTTTTTTGACATTGCTTTCGTTATCTGAAATCTTTGTGTTATTTTTGCACATATATACTATTAATGTGCAGACAAGGTGACATCAGCTATTTCGAAAACCAAAAAGAATCTTATTGATGTGGCGCGACAACTTTTCGCAAAGAAGGGGGTCGAGAATACCACTATGAATGACATTGCTGAGGCATCACACAGGGGCAGACGCACCCTCTACACCTATTTCAGCAGTAAGTACGATATCTACAAGGCAGTTGTTGAGTCTGAACTGGAAGTATTGTACGGCAAATTGGAAGAGGTGCTTTCGCGCGATATCCAGGCCGATGAAAAATTGATCATGTTGGCATTTACACGTCTGAGTGCCATCAAGGAGGTGGTGACCCGCAACGGTACCCTGCGGGCAGATTTCTTCCGCGATATCTGGCAGGTGGAGAATGTGCGGAAAGAGTTTGACCGGAAAGAGATTCATTATCTGGAAGCAATTATCCAGGATGGACTCGACAAGGGGATCTTCCAGCTGAAAGATGTCCGGCAGACAGCCGAGATTCTTCATTATGCCTTTAAAGGACTGGAGGTGCCGACCATTCGCGGTGCCATGAAACTCGACTACAACAAGAAAGAGGATCGGGAAATCATTGCCAGCATCCTCTTCAAGGGGATTTACGCAAAAAAATGAATGATTCACCGAATCGACACATCAACACATCATCAAATCAACATTTATATGAAGTTATTGGAAGGAAAAACGGCTGTCATCACCGGTGCAGCCAGGGGTATTGGAAAAGCAATTGCACTCAGGTTTGCATCTGAGGGTGCTAACATCGCCTTCACCGATCTGAGGATCGACGAGGCGGGAGAAGCGACAGAACATGAGATCGCTTCCATGGGTGTGAAGTGCAAGGGATATGCGTCTAACGCGGCCGACTTTGATGATACCCACCGCGTGGTGGAGGAGATCATGAAGGATTTCGGACGCATCGATATCCTGATCAACAATGCCGGGATCACCAAAGACGGTCTGATGATGCGCATGAGCGAACAACAGTGGGACGCGGTGATCAATGTGAACCTGAAATCGGCATTCAACTTCATCCACGCCGTTACCCCGGTGATGATGCGCCAGAAAGCAGGCAGCATCGTCAACATGAGCTCGGTGGTGGGTGTCTCGGGCAATGCCGGACAGTCGAACTACTCCGCTTCAAAGGCAGGCATGATAGGGCTGGCCAAGTCGGTTGCCAAGGAGCTGGGCTCAAGAGGTATCCGCGCCAACGCCATAGCCCCCGGATTCATCATCACCGAGATGACGGGTGCTCTCTCGGAAGAGGTGCGCAATGAGTGGGCGAAGCAAATCCCGTTGAGACGCGGAGGTACGCCTGAGGACGTTGCGAATGCGACACTTTTTCTCGCGTCTGACCTCTCTTCGTATGTGAGCGGCCAGGTGATTAACGTCTGTGGCGGGATGAATACCTAATTGGGTATGACCGTTTTATACGAAGACAATCATATCATTATTGTCAACAAGTCACCGGGTGAGATTGTACAGGGTGACAAGACAGGCGATAAGCCACTTTCAGATATTGTAAAGGAGTATCTGAAGGTGAAGTACAACAAACCGGGCAACGTTTTTTGCGGGGTGACACACCGCCTCGACCGGCCTACCAGCGGGGCGGTGGTGTTCGCCCGTACCAGCAAGGCGCTGTCGCGGCTCAACGACATGTTTCGAAACGGGGAGGTGGGGAAAACCTACTGGGCAGTGGTGAAAAACAGACCGCTCAAAGAGGAGGAGACACTTGTTCACTACCTCATCAAGAATGAAAAGAACAACAAGTCGACTGCCTACGACAGTGAGAAACCGTGGACGAAAAAGGCGGTGCTGCATTACAAACTGATAGCATCCTCACAGAGATATCATCTTTTGGAAGTAAACCTGGAAACAGGGCGGCATCACCAGATTCGTTGTCAGCTGGCCAGAACGGGATCACCCATCAAAGGTGACCTGAAATACGGGGCTGAGCGCTCCAACCCGGACGGCAGCATCAGCCTGCATGCACGTACCATCTCATTGGTGCATCCTGTTTCCAAAGAGCTGATATGTGTGACAGCCCCCGTTCCGGAAGATAGCCTTTGGAAAGCATTTGAAGAGGCTGCGGGGCAATGATGACAGACACATCATCAGTAATACAGCTTGTCGTTTCGCCTTTTTTTCTTCTCCCCAATTTGCTTTTTCTTCTCCAGTCTTTTTCTTACTGAGGCTGCGGTTGGTTTAGTGCTTCTTCTCTTTTTCACCTGCTTGAGGGCGCTACGCAGTAGTTTCTCAAACAGACTGATCACCTTTTTCTTGTTCATCAGCTGGCTCCGTTTCCTGTCGCTCGACAACAACAGGATGCTTTCGTTTGTTATTCTGTTCTTCAATCTTTCCGATATCAGTTGCTTTTGCTCTTCGGTGAGCCATTGTGAGCCCGCGATGTCAAACAACAGGATCACCTTTGTCTCTACCTTATTCACATTCTGTCCCCCGCTGCCCCCGCTGCGGGCAGTCTGAAAATTGCATTCAGTAACCAGTTTATCAAAGTCAGCCGGCATATCACTTTTTCGTATTAAATGAAAAACAAAGATAATTGATTTGCATTCACCGACAGCAATGATCAATCGCTGTTGCCGTTTTTTATCGTAGTTCGTTCAAACTGTTTGCTCAAAATAATGTACATTTGTGCTGCAAACAAAAACAATAGTAAATAAAGAGAATGAAACCGACATTATTTGTGCTGGCAGCAGGTATGGGCAGCCGTTACGGTGGCCTGAAACAGTTAGACGGAATAGGTCCGTCGGGTGAGACGATTATGGATTATTCAATCTATGATGCGATTAACGCCGGCTTCGGCAAGCTGGTCTTCGTGATCCGCAAGTCGTTTGAAACTGATTTCAGGGAGAAGATTGTGAAGAAGTACGAGAAAAAGATAGCGGTGGAACTGGTATTCCAGGAGCTGGATGATTTGCCAGAGGGATTCACCCCCCATCCCGACAGGGTGAAGCCATGGGGTACCAACCATGCAGTGATGATGGGAAAGGATGTGATCCACGAACCGTTTGCCGTGATCAACGCCGACGATTTCTACGGTCGCGAGAGCTATTCTGTTTTGGGTGATTACCTGAACAAGATTACAGGTAGTGAGAACCACTATTGCATGGTTGGTTACAGGGTAGGGAACACCCTCTCTGAGAGCGGCAGTGTGGCTCGCGGCGTCTGCGAGACCGATGCCGCGGGTAACCTCACCGGTGTGGTTGAGCGTACCCAGGTGATGCGTGTAGAGGGTCGTGTGAGCTATAAAGACGAGAACGACCGTTGGGTAGCCATCGACGACCACACACCTGTCTCAATGAATATGTGGGGTTTCACTCCCGACTACTTTCGTTATTCAGACGATTACTTCGTGCGTTTTCTCCGTGAGAATGCCGACAACCTCAAGGCGGAGTATTTCATCCCCATGCTGGTGAATCATCTCATTGTTGAGGGGACAGTAACGGTGAAGGTGCTCGACACACCCTCCCACTGGTTCGGTGTCACCTATGCCGACGATCGTCCCACCGTTGTTTCAAAATTGAAAGAGCTGGTTGATAAGGGTATTTATCCCTCTCCGCTCTGGTAACAGATAGGGAGCTGTATTCCCGAACGTAAAGGTTATGTGGTTAGACATCATCATCATTTTTTTGCTGATCCTGCTCAATGGCTTCTTTGCACTCTCTGAGATTGCAATTGTCTCGGCAAGGAAAAACAAGCTGGAAGCAGAACGCAAAAAGGGTAGCAAGGGGGCGCGACGTGCCCTCAGTCTGCGTGCCGATCCGGATAACTTTCTTTCGTCGGTACAGGTGGGAATAACCCTGATAGGTATCATCAACGGTGCCTACGGGGGACAGGCTTTTGCCATCTACCTGGTACCCTTCTTCGAGCAGTTTTCTGTTACGGCTCCTATTGCCGATGCCAGCGCCATGGTGCTGGTGGTCGTCATAATCACCTACCTCTCCATCGTGATTGGTGAGCTGGTGCCCAAGACCATGGCGCTGAACAACCCCGAGAAGCTGGCCATTGCTGTCGCCCCTGCCATCCATGGGGTGAGCATCGTCTTCTATCCATTCGTGAAGGTACTCTCCTTCTCCACCAACCTCATCAATAGCCTGATCGGTATCAGGCCGCAGAGCGAGGTGGTCTCAGAGATGGAGCTTCGGGCCATGTTGAAGACTGCCTCACATGAGGGAGTGATCGATGCTGAGGAGAACATCATCCATGAACAGGTGTTCTACTTCTCCGACAAACGTGCCATTCACCTGATGACCCACCGTACCGATGTGGAGTGGGTGGATATTGACAAAGGACGGGAGGAGATCATCCACGATCTCCTGCAGACAAGACACAGCAAGATCCTTGCCTGTCGAAGGAGGATCGATGAGTTTGTAGGAACCATCACCGTGCGCGATCTGCTCCTGAGGCTTTACAACCGTGAGCCGTTCGAGATTGAGGAGCTGGTCATGGAGCCTATCATCGTGCCCAACACCCTGCGTGCACAAAAGGTGCTGGAGAACTTCAAGAATAACCACAAGTTCGTCGCGGTGGTGGTAGACGAGTATGGTAGCCTGGATGGCATCATCACCATTCACGATATCTTCGAGAATCTGGTGGGAGACATCCCTGAGGAGACAGATGAGCCGACGGCCGACCCTCTTTTTTTTCAGCGGGATGAATACTCAGCACTGGTGAGTGGAGAGGCTCCCATTGAGATACTGACCCGCCTTGACGAGGAGTTTATTGTCAATTTCGACAAGATCGATTACTCCACCGTGGCCGGTTTCGTGTTCGAATGCATCAACAAGATCCCATTTGAGGGCGATACCTTTGAATATGACAACCTGTTCTTCGAGATCGTTGACCTTGATGGCAACCGGATCGACAAGGTGCTGGTCACCAAAAAGAACAGGGTACAAGCTGAGAAATTAAACAATAGATATAAACCCGATAAGATTGAAACTGAAGATTCAATTGATAATGTTAATTAACAGGATATATGTTGTACAACACACGTTTTGGTTCGTTCGTAAACGAAAACTGTGTTAATTTTACACCAATTTTACAAAAAGATCAATCTTCATCTCAATCTTATCTTTAAAACCAGGAGAACTACATGAAAGCAATGTATAGCAAATCCGGTTTGCTTGCCGAAGCATTTCAATCATCAGTGGATGGCAGGCAAACCGGCTTATACACTTTGACAAACAAGAAAGGCTGTGAGGTAACTGTAACCAATTACGGTGCAAAGATTGTATCGCTGATGGTACCCGACAAAAAGGGTCAACTGACCGACGTGGTGCTGGGACATCCCTCCATCGGTGATTACCTCACTTCGGAGGAACCCTATTTCGGTGCCGTTTGCGGCAGAACCGGAAACCGTATCGCCAAAGGTCAGTTTACTCTCGACGGTGTCAACTATCAGCTGGCCGTCAACAACGGTCCAAATGCCCTGCATGGCGGAATCAAGGGATTCAATGCCGTGGTTTGGGAGGTGAAGCGGGTGAGTGAAAGCAGCATTGAGCTCTTCTATCTCTCCCCCGATGGAGAGGAGGGTTATCCCGGTAATCTCTCGGTGACCATCATCTATTCGCTTACCGAGGACAATGCCTTGGATATCACCTACAAGGCTGAGACCGACAAGGCTACCATCCTCAACCTCACCAATCACTCCTACTTCAACCTTTCCGGGCATGGTGATCCCTCTATCGGTGACCATCTGCTCATGCTGAATGCCGAAAGGTACTTGCCCACCGATGAGACCGCCATACCATATGGTGATCCGGAACCGGTAAAGGGTACACCAATGGATTTCACCCAGCCCTATAGCATCGGTGAACGGATCAATGATGATTTTGAACAGCTTCGGTTTGGTAACGGATACGACCATACCTATCTGCTGGAAAAGAGTACCCCCGGAGAGTACTCATTCGCCGGGATCTGCGAATCACCCAAGACAGGCATCAAGATGGAGATCTACACCACTGAACCGGGTCTCCAGCTCTATACAGGTAACTGGATGACCGGTAACTTTGCCGGAAAGCAGGGCAGACATTATCCATGCCGTTCGGCAGTGTGCTTCGAGACACAACACTATCCCGACAGCATCAACAAACCGGACTATCCCTCAATTATTCTGCGTCCCGGCGATGAGTTCGAGTCGCGCACAACCTATAAATTTTCCATATAACGATTTCAACAAAGTAAGCGAATAGTAATTTTTTAATTTTTCAGGAATGAATACAAAAAACAATCAGACAACAAACCGGATCGTGCCCATCATCATGATGATTGCACTGTTCGGCATGATCTCATTTGTTACCAATCTGGCAGCACCGATGGGACAGGTATTGAAAGAGCAGTTCGGCGTTTCCAACTTCCAGGGATTGCTGGGTAATGCAGCCAACTTTATTGCATATGCCGTGATGGGAATACCGGGTGGTATCCTGTTGCAGCGTGTAGGCTACAAAAAAACAGCCCTTATTGCGATTGCCGTAGGCTTTTTGGGCATCTTCGTTCAATATCTCTCGGGACACTCTCCTCAAAGTGCCGCTTTTGGCGTTTACCTGCTGGGAGCATTTATTGCCGGTTTCTCTATGTGTCTGCTGAATATCGTGGTGAACCCGATGCTCAACACGCTCGGCGGTGGCGGTAACAAGGGGAACCAGCTGATCCAGGTGGGAGGCTCTTTCAACTCGGTGATGGCTACCTTCACACCCGCCTTCGTGGGGGTATTGATTGGTGAAGCGGCCAAAGCCAATATCAAAGATGTGTTTCCCGTGATGTACATCGCCATGGGTGTATTTGCACTGGTATTCTTCGTATTGCTTGCGGTGAACATACCTGAGCCTTACATCACCAAAAACAAGGATTCTTTGAAACAGCTGATGACCGGTGCCCTCAGGTTCAGACATTTCGTGCTTGGAGCCATTGCCATCTTTGTATATGTAGGTGTGGAAGTGGGTACCCCCGGCGTGATGATCTACTGGTTGTCAGAACATCCCGAAGTGGGCAAAACCATTGCCGGAGTCGTGGCTGGTACCTATTGGCTGTTGATGCTTGTAGGTCGTCTTATTGGTGCCTCCATTGGCAGCAAGGTATCGAGTAAAGCCATGCTTACCGTCACCTCGTTTGTGGGTATGGTATTGATTCTGCTGGCTATTTTCTCTTCCACATCAACCATGGTCTCACTGCCGGTGCTGGAGCGAAATGCAGGAGCTCTCTCGTTTGGTATTGCACAGGTTCCCATCAACGCCATGTATATCGTACTGGTAGGTCTCTGTACCTCCATCATGTGGGGTGGTATCTTCAACCTCGCTGTGGAAGGATTGGGTAAATATACTGCTGCTGCTTCCGGAATATTTATGGTGCTTGTCTCAGGTGGTGGTATTGTTCCCGCCATCCAGGGAGGAGTGGCCGATGCAGCCGGTTATCTTGCCAGCTACTGGGTAGTGCTGATCTGTCTTGCTTACCTCTTCTATTATGCTGTGATTGGTTCGAAGAATGTCAATCGTAACATCTCAGTTGCAGATGAAGATGAGCTTCCAGTAGAAACAGCATCGCAGAGCATGCCTGCAGACAACTAAATAGAGTATATAACATTTTTATCATCATTATGACCAAAAACGAAATCATCAATATTTTTCAAGAAAAGTACGGTAAAGATAGTCCCGAGGTCTACACCTCACCCGGACGCGTTAACCTGATCGGTGAACATACCGATTACAATGGCAGCTTTGTTTTTCCCGGTGCCATCGACAAAGGCATGATCGCTGCCATTCGTTTCAACAGAACGGACAGGGTGAGGGCTTTTGCCATCGACCTGAATGAATCGTCTGAGTTCGGACTCAAAGAAGAGGATCTGCCAAAAGAGGGATGGGCAAAATATCTCTTCGGTGTATGCCGCGAGATCATCAAGCGGGGAGGCACCGTGAAGGGTTTCGACACCGTCTTCTCGGGCGATGTGCCCCTCGGTGCCGGGATGTCATCATCGGCTGCCCTGGAAAGCACCTATGCCTTTGCACTGAACGACATGCTGGATCTTGGCATCGACAAGTTTGAGCTGGCACGCATCGGACAAAGCACCGAACACAATTATGTGGGTGTGAAGTGTGGCATCATGGACCAGTTTGCCTCCATCTTCGGAAAAAAAGGACATCTGATCCGCCTCGACACCAAGTCGATGGAGCATGCCTACTTCCCCTTCGATCCAAAGGGATACAAGCTGGTGCTGCTCGACACGGTGGTGAAGCATGAACTGGCTTCCTCAGCCTACAACAAACGACGCGAATCGTGCGAGCATGCTGCCCGCACCATCGCCAAACGTCACCCCGAGGTGGAATTTCTACGTGATGCATCGATGGAGATGCTCAACGAGGTGAAGGATGAGATCTCTGCTGAAGACTTCATGCGTGCCGAGTATGTGATTGAGGAGACACAACGGGTGAGGGATGTCAGTGATGCGCTTGAACGAGGCGACTATGAAACCGTAGGCCGTAAAATGTATGAGACGCACCATGGCATGAGCAAGCTCTACGAGGTGAGCTGTGAAGAGCTCGATTTCCTCAATGATGTGGCACGTGAACATGGTGTTACCGGCTCACGTGTGATGGGTGGCGGTTTCGGCGGTTGTACCATCAACCTGGTAAAAGATGAGCTCTACGACTCCTTCATCAGTGATGCCAAAGTGCAGTTCAAGGCCAAATACGGTCATGAGCCAAAGGTATATGATGTGGTGATTAGTGACGGCGCCCGCAAGCTGTAAGAGCTGTCTAATGATTCAGGGTTGGGAGCTGAGAACCATCGCAAGTATGGTCTGCTCCCAACTTTTATCTTTTTTATTTTTTTACCTTATTTTTTAGATGATACCAGCATATTACACAAACAACAGCCGTTTCCTGATTGCCGTGGATTGCATCATCCTCGGTTTCCGTAACAAAGAGCTGCATCTGCTGTTGACCCGTCGACCTGTTGAACCGATGAAGAATGAGTGGTCACTGATGGGAGGCTTTATGGATGAACAGGAGAGTCTGAACGATGCAGCAGAAAAGATACTTTTCAGGTATACCCGACAGAAGAACATCTACATGGAACAGGTAGGTGCTTACGGCGATCTGAACAGGGATACGGGTGACAGAGTCGTATCTGTTGCTTTCTTCGGGCTGGTGAAGATGGAGCAGTTCGACACCTCACTGGCAAAGGAATATGATGCCAGGTGGACCGATATCAATGAGTTGCCCCATTTGGTATTCGACCACAACATAATGGTAGGTGATGCACTGAAACTGCTTCGTTATAAGGTCTCTACCGAGCCGGTGATCTTCAATTTCTTCAAAGAGAAGTTCACCCTGCCGGCATTGCAGGAGCTCTATGAAGCGATCTTTCAGATGCCACTTGACAAGCGTAATTTCAGGAAGAAACTGACCACCATGGATCTGTTGGACAGGCTGGAAGCAAAAGACAAAGAGGGCTCCAAGCGAGGAGCTTACTATTACTCCTTCAACCCTGACAAGTACGCCTCGTTCCGGGAAAATGGAAAACGATTCTCATTGTGAGAGTAGAATGGTTTAGTTTCTCAGGTAATAATTCACGGTGGTTACCACCCGTACATTTTTGATAAACGGGGTGTTGGCATCGCGGTCGGTGATGGTGAACTGCCCTTGTGAGGCGTTGCGTATCTTGCCCAGCTTGCTGCCCGAGTCCACCGCGAACTTTTCAGCGGCTTCCCGTGCGTTTTTGGTCGCCTCCTCAATCATCTGCGGCTTGATCTCATTCAAGCCGGTAAACTCGTAGAGGATGTTGTAGCGGTAATCACCACCGGTGATGGCCACCCCCTGCTTCAACAGCTCGGTCTGCTCGGCCATCAGCTTGCGTACCTTCTCCACATCCGTTGAGCTGACAGTGATCACCGAGGTGGCATTGTAACGGTGTTGCGGTGCCTGGGCTGAATAACGCTCCGCCTCCATGTCGATGATCTCGGCAGGTGCCACGGTGATCTCCTCTTCGGTGATGCCGTTGGCTTTCAGAAAGGCGATAATGGTACTGTTCTTCGTTTGAATGTTGTGGTAGAGTGAGAGCAGGTCGTTCCCGATATCTTTGTACATCAATGGCCATACCACCTTGTCGGCCGACACCTCCATCTCGGCGAGCCCTTTCACGCTCACCACCCGGTCCCGCTCCTTGAAGCTCTCTATACCTGAGCGGATCATGTACCCCAGCAGGGTGATTCCTACCGCGATGATCGCGGCTTCAATGATTCTGTTTTTCATATGCGCAATTTATAATCCTATTCACTGCAAAGATAATCTTTTTTATCGAAATCAACGCTTCCCGTGAACCAATTGCATGAAATTGCATTTGTCCAAGCTGCTCACTCCAGCTATTTTTTGTCCGGATAGGGTGTGAGACATTCGGAAAAATGGACTATATTTGACTCCCGGAAAAAAAATAAAAACGACTGTTGGTTATGGTACGACTCAAAAAAAGCACGGCACGAATGCTGGCTGCACTGGCAGGGGTGGTAATCGCCGCCGGGTTCATGCTCTTTGGATACCTGATGGGGTGGGACTACCTGCTCGGCTTCTTTCCTATCCTCACCATCGTGGTGATCATCGTGGGGGTGGTATTGTGGATCCTCGGTTTCAGCAAGGAGAAAAGAGAACATCCGGAGGAGTGATCAGGTACAGGACAATAGGAGCGATTGTTGTCAATTTGTTAAAAAAATAGGGCGATTGCTGCTTGTTTGTTTCTCTTTTCGCTTTTTTTGCTATCTTTGTATCCCGATATCAGAAGGGTTCAATTCAACATAATATTATTGGCACTATGCACAGATACAAGCCGGTGCGATTGATCCTTGAAAACGGGATGGT